>CABQMM010000059.1 GCA_902465215.1 uncultured Bacillota bacterium | reverse complement strand
CTTCATAGTCTTTGTAGTTCTAACAGTGATTTTCAAATTGAGAAGCTTATCTTTAAGTGTTTTTTCAAGTTCATCCTTTGTCGGCGCTGTCTTAGCACAAATTATTTCAACTTTATCTCCTGTTTTAAGTCCAGTCATTTTGTTATCCGTAACAGTTGTCTCCTGGCCGTTTAAAGTTACCTTTGAAATTGTCATACCCTCGTCAGGAGTTATAATTAAAGTTGTGCCATTGTTTTCAAGGTCAGCTCTGCCGCCTTCTATGATTATTTCAGGCTTTTGAACAGGATTATATGAGCCTCCGGAGCTGCTTGAGGAGCGCTTATAGCCGCACTTTTCGCATACATTGCCTTTCCATGTGTGTGCTTCCGTTTCCACCGTCACAACTCCGCAGCACATCCACTTTTTCGTATGTTCCGTCGCGGTCTTTATCCACTCCTCTTTTCCTGAATGGTTTGCAGAATCCTTATCTCCGTATAATTGGTGGCAGTATTCACACTCAGCCAGTTTCGTGCAAGTCGCTTTGCCTCCGGTATGTGTGCAAACATATCCGCATTCCTCACATATGCCATCTTTCCATACATGAGCTTCTGTTTCTATTGTCACAGCACTGCAGCAGGAGTATTTCTGTGTATGTTGTGTCTCCGTTTTCTCCCATTCAGGCTTACCTGTATGGTTATCCGGTGCAAGCGTGCCGTATGCCTGCCCGCACACCTCGCACACGGCTTTTTCCGTGCAGGTTGCACTGCCGCCTGTATGAGTGCAAACATATTCACATTTCTCACATGCGCCATCTTTCCATACATGCGCTTCCGTTTCCACTATCACAGCTCCGCAGCAGGAATATTTCTGTGTATGATGCGTTTCCGTTTTCTTCCATTCAGACTTACCTGTATGGTTATCCGGTGCAAGCGTGCCGTATGCCTGCCCGCACACCTCACATATGGCTTTTTCCGTGCAGGTTGCCTCACCGCCGCTATGCGCGCAAACATATCCACACTCCGTACATACGCCGTTTTCCCACTGATGAGATGCTGTTTCTACTGTCACATATCCGCAGCATGCATATTTCTTCGTGTGCTGTGTTTCTGTTGTCTCCCATACTGGATTTCCTGTATGAGAGGCTTTCGTCTCGCAGACGCTGCAGCCGTCATTTTGACACTGATGCCAGTGACCTGTTTCATCACTCTGTAAAGCTCCTGTAAAGTCATGCTGTTTTGCAGCAGTAATAACTGCATTGCAATAACGGCAAAGAACCGGCGTAGTGCAGTCGTTATCATCCGCAAGCGGCGTATGTCCGTCGTTTACGGTTACGGTCACCGATGCGGTATTTCCGGCCTTGTCGGTCACAACAACGGTCTGTTTTCCTTCAGCCGGATTAAGCGTAAGCTTTCCGTCTGTAAGTGTAACAGGGTTTCCGTTGACGGTTATGCTGTCAGGATTTGCCTCTTCTACCGAAACAGTTTGTGTTTCGCAATATGTCTTGCCGTCTGCAATTCCGGAAATAACCGGGGCGGTATTATCAACCACGATGCCGTCCGAGCTGATATATCTGACATTTCCCGAGGTATCTGACAGTCTCGCATAAATGATATATCTTCCATCTTTGTCAAGATAGGTGTCGCCTATTTGCAATTTGCCCGGATACTGTATGAACAACATTTGTTTAAAGTCGCTTTCGGTAAGCTTTTCATCGCTGACCAGATAATAGATGGTAACATTTCCGCTGCTTTCATCGGAAGCTGTAATTTCCACGCTCTCACCGTCTTTGAAAAACAGGTCAAAGTTTATATCGGTTAAAAGTTTATTCCATTTATGTGTGCCAATCTTAATCTCACCCGCCAGTCTTCCCCACTGTGCCGTAAGTGAAGTTACCTCTGCCGGAACGCTGTCGCCCGGCTGATAGGATTTGCCGTCGCTTCCGATCCAGTTGGATAAAAGTCCTGTGTCACCGACAAGTCCCTCGGCCGCAGGCGCGGTAAACGATTCTCCTTTTTTCACAACGATCTGAATATTTTCATCGCTACTGCCGTTCAGACTTCCGCCGTTCAGATCAAGTGTTACCGCCTCGAGTCCGTCAGTTCCCAGCGTCTCCACATCCGGCAGCTCAAGCACAGGTCGGAAGCCGTAATGCTCCTGTATATTTCCTTCAAAACTGCCGCCGGCAGTGCGCACTGTGCCGCCATTTATGTTATATCCGCGCAGCGTGCGCCAGGTGAGAATCTTATCAATTTCATTTTCGCATTCATCCTGCACCCATGAAAACATATCAGCGTTTTTGATATATCCCTCGTTCTTGTCAAGGATCGCGTCCCATTCATTGTTGCGAGGCCCGATTGCTTCCGTTCCTCCCAGTGTATACCGGTTTCCTCCGGAAAGCGCTCGCATCGTATAGCTGATATTGCCGCTGGTATAGGATTTGCCGAAAATATATTCTTCCTTGTTAAGATTATACCAGCTTACAGAATGCACCACGTTATAGTCCGACACAAACAGACTGTGCAGATACTGGTTTCCCACTGCGGATTCGTCAGTGGTTTTCATATCCTTTGAAAAGCTGTAGGCATCGATCGTTCCGACATAGGTAAATGGAACATAGTGCAGGCTCTGATCCGGCACCGAAACTGCGCCGGCCGTATTTCCTCCATTGACCGTACCCGGTATTCCCGCGCCCGAAAGGTCGAAATAATAGGTCGTACCCGGGCTTAGGCTGAACTGTTCCTGTCCGTCCCATTCCCATTTTGCATAGAATACTTTGTCGCCCGAATCGGTATCGCTGATCTGTGTTACCGGCGTACCGGCAAAATCACAATCCGCATACCAGCCTTTGAATACGCCTCTGCTGCGGCTCATATCTTCTGCTGTCGGCAGGATGACACTTTCTCCCTCCGCATACTGCGTAATATCTTTGCCCTCTGCAATGACAGCGCCGTTTCCTGCATGCAGCGTCACTTCATGTATTATATCTGCGGGAATCGACGCCATAACCTTCTGCGGATATTGATTGCCGCTTTGGTCAAAGACAGCGAAGTATATGTCACAGCCTTGTCTCGGCCGCAGACCGCCGACGATAATGGTCTGCGCTTTCCTGTTTGGTATCGTGCCATGGCCGCTGCCAAAAGTGGTTTCAAGCCCTTTGCCGCTCTCTACCAGATTATAGCTATATGTACCCGGCTCACTGCTCCTAAATGTCACCTCAGCCTCTGTCGTACTGATACGCCTGACGGATTCTATTCTCGCATACGGACCTTCTGTATCCGGCCCTGTTACGCTAATCGGAAGCTCCACAAAATTGCCGGCATAATCGGTTCTGTAATCTCCGTTGTACTGCTCGCTGTAAACTTTCAGCGTATAATTTCCTACAGGCAGGGAATACGGAACGGTGACCGCCGCCTCTCCGCTCTCGCTGTCCTCTGCGATACGTCCGTAATACAGGTTCTGACCCTGCGCATCGGCAATTATAACTGAAACATATTCGTTGCTGCCTTTCTTGGCACCGGAATAGCCTACTCTGATATCGGACCCCGCAGCCACATCTGTATATCCCAAAGTCTTGGCGCTAAAGTTCGTCCGGGTTCTGTCATGTATTGTCAGCTTCCATTCACCACTGCCGTGCTCAGGAATGGCCGCCAGATCAGGATCTGTTTCTGTATCTGCTTTGCCGCCTTTTGCATTAGACAGGAATAAAATATCGCTGCCGTCAAGATTAAATGCAGGGCGGGCTGGTCGCCTCTGTTTCAGGGCATCCTCATCAAGAAAATCCCCGTAAGCCATTCTCCCATCAGTGTCGATGTAGCCCATTCCATGAAGAGAATAATAGGAGCGAATCCACCACCAAGCCCTTGAATCATATTTCCATTTGGCTACACGCGTTTCGTTTCCCGTAAATCCGTAGCTCGGATTTCTTGCCTCATATGCAGACAGGAAAAATACCTTTTCGTTTATCAGCTCAGACTCAAGAAATCCAACGATATCGTTTTCTTCATACTCTCTGGCTTCTTTCTTGCTGACAGTCATTACATTATTTTTTTCATCTTTGGTAAAGGAGTTTTCTGCAAACTTCTTGCACCAGCTCTGCGCATAGCTGCCCTGCCATGTAGATACGCCATCATATGAGAAATACACGCCTCCGTAGTACTCTGATCCCAGCAGCTCTTCAGACAGCAGGAAATATCCCGGCTCTCCTGTATTGGTCTGATTATCCAAAACGCGCCACTTGATTGGGCTTCCCTCGTAGCTGCCGTAATAGATATAGTCGTAGCCGCACGCATCATTATAGCCTGAAATCTGGTTCGTGGCAGACTCATCAATGCCTCTGGAAATCGAAAAGCTCAGATTCACAAATTCGCTGACATAATCCGTATTGCACTCTCCATTGTACTGCTCACTGAACACCCTAAGCACATATCTTCCCGGCTTAAGGTCATCAGGCACAGTAATCTGTGCCGTACCATCTGCGCTGTTTTGCGCGATGCGTCCATAGTAGAGCAGTTCGCCATTTCTGTCCATGATGATTGCTGAAACATATTCATTGTCGCCGGTTTTCGCACCGGAATAGTTGATAGAAATTGTTTCTCCCTGCTTCACATTTTCTTTATCTGCAGAGGCCCTAAAGCTCCGGCTGCTGTCCCTTAAGGTCAGCTTCCATGTATTGCCGCTCCAGTCGCCGACAGCCGTCAGATTACTGTCTGTGGCGGCATCTGTTTTGCCGCCTTCGGCATTGGATGCGAAAACAATCTCACCCTTTCCAAGGTTGAAAGCAGGGCGCGGGTGCTCACTATTTCCGGGATTTATCATGTCTATAATGGATCCCCGATCTGGGCAAAATGCCGCGAATGTTGCATTGATGTAAGAACGCAGAAACCAGCCATAATCGAAAGTTGAATCAATTGGCTTTCCGTATTTAGAGCTTTCCGCCTCCTCCGCAGACAGATAAAAAACCTTATCACCATTCAGGATATTTTCATATGCAGGAAAGGTAAATGTACCGCCTATACTGTCAGGCTCGCTTATATAATTTGCATCTGATTTTACCGTCGCTAAAATCGCATCACGCTCGACAGAGGTAAATGCATCCGGCACACTATTTCCGCTTATCCCGGCAAAATCCTCGCACCATTTCTGTGCGCTGCTTCCCTGCCATTTTGTGTTTTTGTCATCAAATTTCTGCAACACATCTATCAGACCCTCAGACAGCAGGAAAAAGCCGTCTTCGCCTGTATTGGTCTTATCGTCAAGCACAAGCCATTTGATCGGATTTCCTTTCCATTTACCGTAATAGATATAGTGGTATTTATGGTTGTTGTAACCGGCAATCCCATCTGTATTGAAGCGTATTGCCTTCTCGGTATTTGCCGCAGCTGTCTGCACTGCAGCAGTATTTGCCCACGCTTCCCCGGTTTCAGCGTAAGAGACTGCCGGAAACATGCTTAAAACCATGCTGCATACCATCAAAATGCTGAGTAGTCGTTTTTTCACCTCTTTTTGCCTCCCTTTGAGCTTTCTACAATTACTTTCATACTATAAATAATTAAATCTTGTCTTTTATTAGTATATCGTATTTTTACTCCGAAATCAACAATTCTATTCCCCTTAAAATGGCAATCGAAAAGCGGCTCCATGCGGAGCCGCCCTCAATTTTAGCTTATTCTTTAATTCCGTAGCCAACAACGCCACGGGCGATTTTAACAAGCATTCTACTTGCTCCAAGTTCTTGAAGCGTACTTGCACTGCTTGAGCGCTGTTTTCGCAACGAGCTTGCCGTTTTCATCGTAAACTCTTACCTGAAGTTTATAGAAGTATTTCGTTCCTTTCTTGCCGCTTGTATTCGTGTAAGCTGCAGTTTTCTTCGTCACGGTGGACTTATAGGAAGCTGCCTTTTTCGTGGAACGATAGAAGCGGTACTTCACAGTGAAGCCAAGGTCTTTGAGTTCCTTGATGGAAGCTTTGACCTTCGCATCGCTCTTCAGGACTGCTTTGATGTTCTTCTTCGTAGTCTTGCTGGAACGAGCTGTGAGCTTCAGGTCTTTTACGATGGATTTCGCCTTTGCAATGTTTACTGCTGCGTCATCCGTCGGCTGTTCTGCCTTTTCGATTGCAACGGTTATAGTTGAGCCTGTCGCCGCGTCAGACATTGCTTTCAGCTCTTCCTGCGTGTAAGTCTTATCGCCAAACGGTGTTCTGATTGTCAGTTTTGCGTCGGTGTCTTTTACGATGGAGTCGATGAAGCTCTTTTCAAGCGTTACATCTGCCTTCGCTGCGTCGCCGACGGATTTGCCGGAAACATTTAAAATGATTTCCTTCGACTTGCTTGCTTTCGCCTGCTTCAGAATTTCTTTCTGATTATCAGCGGAAACTTTAACATCGGCAACCTTAGTCTTGGTACCGTCAGCGTTTGTCTTTTCGCTTACCTTGACTTCGGTTGGTGCGGTTGTTGTTCCAGTCTTGGTGTCGGTTGTGACATTCTTGACTTCTTCGATAACACCGCCGCCCGGTGTGTTCCAGTCCTCGGAGCCCTGTTCTACCGTGTAGTCGTCCGTATAATGGAACACAATCGTATCACCATCTTTTAAGAACTGCTCATTGACTGCCAGAAGTGGATGCTTATCGTTTAAGGTATACATCCAGCCGGAGAGGTTTCCATTGTCGAATTCTGCAAGTTCCAAATCGTTGTTATAGGTTACGGAGTAGATATACTTTCCGTACTGGGTATCTTTTGCATTGAAGGTAACCGGAGTAGCAGCCTCTTTTTCCACCACGTCTTTCAGGAAATCCCAAACGGTTGCGTTGAGGTCTGCCTGATATTCTTTGTTTGGAAGCCATTCCGTTAATCCATCGTTTTTCAGTGTGTGCTTTTCGCCTTCTTCTCCGTGGAAGCTATCGCCTAAAAGTTTGAAATTGACTTTGATTTTGTCCGGATTCGCTGCTGTACCATCTGCGCGTTTCTTAATTTTCACCGTAAAGTCGCAGGCTGCATTGTCATAAGTTGCAGTCAGGTGTACGATTGCCTGTTTGGAAGAATCAAATCCGGTAACCTTAACGCCATTTTCCAATGTTGGGTTTGTGGTCGTGCCGTCACTCCATGTTACAGTAAACTCAATCCCGCTTAAATCGAGCTTATTGCCGATGTAATATTCGTTCTTGTAAGTACCGCCAACTTCGATCTTATATGCGACCGCCTTATCGGAAAGCACCGGACAGTTTTCGCCCTGCTCCCAGTTGTGCATGCTGCTTGCGTGTGCGTTCAGCAGTCTGACGATAGAGCCGTCCGTCATTTCTTTCTGCGTGCAGGCTTTTGCAAGCTTATCCTTATCTTCGCCAAGTGGGTCGTCGGTACGGTTCTTATTGGACGACGTCACGCTAGAATATTTTCTAGTAATACCCTCCTCACGATCAACCCAGTCGCAAATGTCCTTAAGGCTGTCCTTGG
>CABQMM010000058.1 GCA_902465215.1 uncultured Bacillota bacterium | reverse complement strand
ATTAAGGAAAAAACAATGGAAAAAATTCATGCAGTAGAATTTAGGGGAATCACGAAGCGATTCGGCAGTGTGGTTGCAAACAATGCGGTGGATTTGTATCTCGATAAGGGCGTTATCATGGCTTTGCTGGGCGAAAACGGTTCCGGCAAAACGACGCTCATGAATATGCTCGCAGGCATTTACTTCCCGGATGAGGGACAGATTTTGATTGACGGAAAGCCTGTGACAATTTCATCGCCGAAAGATGCTTTTGATAACAAAATCGGAATGATTCATCAGCACTTCAAGCTTGTCGATGTTTTTACAGCGGCAGAAAATGTAGTGCTTGGATTAGAAGAAAAGGGGAAGCTTGACCGCAGGGCAGTCTCCGCAAAAGTAAAAGAAATCAGTGAAAAATACGGGTTTGAAATTGATCCCGATAAGAACATCTATGAAATGTCTGTTTCGGAAAAACAGACGGTAGAAATTATAAAAGTATTATACAGAGGCGCAGACATTCTCATCCTCGATGAACCGACGGCGGTACTTACGCCGCAGGAAACGCAGAAGCTTTTTAAGGTTCTCCGCACGATGAAAGAGGATGGAAAGGCAATCATCATCATCACCCATAAGCTCAACGAAGTTATGGAGATTTCAGATGTTGTGGCAGTTCTGAGAAAGGGCGAACATATCGCAACCGTAAAGACGCCGGAAACAAACGAAAATGAGTTGACAGAGATGATGGTCGGTCACAAAGTATCTCTGAACATTGATAGACCGCAGCCGGTCAATCCGCAGCCTCGTTTGACGATCGCGGGACTTACCTGTCGTGACAGCGAAGGCGTGACGAAGCTCGATAATGTCGGATTCATCGCTTACGGTGGCGAAATTCTCGGAATTGCAGGAATTGCAGGAAGCGGGCAGAAGGAACTTCTGGAAGCAATCGCAGGTCTGCGTCATGCAACACACGGTTCTATTATTTATTCACCGGAGGGCAAAGCTCCGGAAGAACTTGTCGGCAAGACTCCGATGGAAATTAAAGATGCAGGCGTTGCGCTTGCATTCGTACCGGAGGACCGACTCGGCATGGGTTTGGTCGGCGGCATGGGCATGACGGGCAACATGATGCTCCGCTCATGGAACAAAGGAAAGAGTATTTTCATCGACCGCAAAGCTCCTGAAAAGCTGGCGGAAGATGTTTTGGAAAACCTGAAGGTAAAGACACCGGGCATCGACTATCCGGTTCGTAAACTTTCGGGAGGAAATGTACAGAAAGTTCTCGTCGGTCGTGAAATCGCTTCGGCGCCTTCCGTTCTGATGAGCGCATATGCGGTCAGAGGACTGGACATCAATACATCCTATACAATTTATAACTTGATGACTGAGCAGAAGATGAAAGGCGTTGCCGTTATTTTCGTCGGTGAGGACCTCGATGTTCTGCTGGAACTCTGTGATAAAATTCTGGTGCTTTGTGATGGCAAGGTATCCGGAATCGTTGATGCAAGAAAGACAACAAAAGAAGAAGTCGGAATGCTGATGACTCGTCTCGGCGGAAAGGAGGAAAATTAAATGAATGAAAAAACTCCTTTGATTAGACTTGCCAAGAGAGAGGATATGCCAAAAGCAAAGATCTGGATGATTCGCGCAGCAGCATTTGCAATTGCGATTATCCTAGGTGGTGTAATCTTCCTGATTGCAGGGGCGAATCCGTTTACAGCTTACGGCACGATACTGACAAGCTCGCTCGGAAAGAGCACCGGCCTCAAGCAGGTAGTCAAGATTGCAGTTCCGCTTTTAGGAACAGCGCTTGCACTCGCGCCTTGCTTCGCAATGCGGTTTTGGAATATCGGCGGCGAAGGTCAGATTACGATGGGCGCGGTAGCGGCAAGCTTTTTCGCACTGAACTTTGCGACATCCATTCCGTCCCCGATTCTGCTGCTTCTCATGGGAATCTTCTCCATGGTATTCGGCGCGATTTGGGCGGGAATTCCGGCGGCTTTCAAGGCTCGCTGGGGAACGAACGAAACCCTGTTCACCCTGATGATGAACTACATTGCAATCGGTATTGTAGGCTGGCTGCAGGGCGGACCTTGGGAGGGGAAACCAGGCTCCCAGATTATTCCGCTGTTTGACCAGGCGGCAGTGCTTCCAAAGGTTTTCGGCATTCACTGCGGATGGATTCTGGTTCTGCTGCTGACCGCATTTATGTTTGTATACATGAACTACACCAAACACGGCTATGAAATTGCTGTTTTGGGCGAATCGGAAAATACAGCAAGATACGCAGGAATGAATGTTACCAAAGTGACGATGCGGACTGCATGCCTTTCGGGCGCTATCTGCGGACTGGTAGGCTTCATGGTCTGCTCCGGCGCAAATATGACGCTGTACGCGGATGTAGCAGGCGGCGTAGGCTTTACGGCAATCGTTGTCGCATGGCTGGCGCAGTTCAACCCGTTTGCAATGATTGCAATCTCACTGCTGCTTGCGGTTCTGGACAAAGGAGCGAGCGGACTTCAGACGAGCCTGCGTGTTCCGGCGTCGATTTCCGACATTATTACCGGAATTATCCTGCTTTGCATGCTTGCCTGCGAATTCTTCATAAATTATAAATTGATTCTTCGCGATCGCAGCGAGAAGGAGGTGTGCTGATGGACTTTAATATTATCGGCTTGATAAGAGCAGCTGTTTTGAACGGCACACCGCTGCTGTTCGGTACATCCGGAGAAATCCTGACGGAAAAATCCGGAAACCTCAACCTCGGAGTGGAAGGCCTCATGTTCATGGGCGGAGCGTTCGGCCTTTGCGGTGCGTTCCTGTACGGACAGGCTGCAGGTGACAATGCAATCGGTTCTGTTGCTGTGATCATTGCACTGCTTACATCGTTTGCAGCCGGAGTTATAGGCTCCCTGATTTTCAGCTTCTTGACGATTACATTGAGAGCAAATCAAAATGTAACCGGCCTTGCACTTACGATTTTCGGAACCGGCGTCGGCGAACTGATGAGAATCAAAGTCGGCGGCAATGTTACCGTAAGCAATGCACTCAAGGATGCATTTGCAAACCCGATACTTCCGGAGTTTTTACAGAAGATTCCGGTTATCGGACCAATCCTGTTCAGCTATAATTTCTTTGTATATCTTGGATTTGCGATTGCAATCGCAATGGCGTATTTCATGAGCAAAACGAGGTCAGGGCTGAGCCTTTGTGCGGTGGGCGAATCACCGGCAACGGCCGATGCTGCGGGAATCAATGTTACAAAATACAGATATCTGGCGACGGTTATCGGCGGAGGGATTTCCGCAGTGGGCGGAATGGTCTACACGATGACGATTGCAGGCAGTGTGTGGAACCACAGCGGACTATCCGGCGAAGGATGGGTTGCGGTAGCACTCGTAATCTTCTGCCTGTGGAAACCGCTGAACGCGCTTTGGGGTTCGATTTTGTTCGGAGGACTTTTGATTCTTTACCTTCGTCTTCCGATTCCGTTCCTGCCAACGCAGATTTACAAGGTCGTACCGTACATAGTAACGGCAATCGTACTGATTATCGTTTCCATGAGACAGAGAAGAGAGGACCAGCCCCCTCAGCACTTAGGCTTGAATTACTTCCGTGAAGAGCGGTAGTTTCAATACAGCAGTTAATATGACAAAAGAATTTGAATAAGAGAGGACACAATACAATGGACAAATTTTTCAAAATCACCGAGCATGGCTCAACGGTGAAGACTGAAATTATCGCAGGCTTTACCACTTTCTTTGCAATGGCTTATATTATCTTTGTAAATCCGAATCAGGTTACGGGCTTCACAGAAGGACTGACTGAAATTTGGAACGCTGTTTATGTAGCTTCAATTTTAGCCGCTACAATCGGTACTTTACTGATGGCATTCTATGCGAAAATGCCTTTTGCACAGGCTTGCGGCATGGGACTTAACTCTTTCTTCTTCGTAAGCTTCATCCTTCCGCAGGTTATTTCCGGTGGAGACTGTGTACAGGGTTATCAGGCAGGTTTGGTTATCATTTTGATTTCCGGGCTCATCTTCCTCGTACTTTCCGTGACAGGCGCAAGACAGTACATCGCAAAAGCAATGCCTGAATGTTTGAAAAAAGCCATTCCTGCAGGTATTGGCCTTTTCATCACTTATATCGGATTCCAGAACGTTGGAATCATCCAGGCAAACCAGTACACATTAACGCAGTTTGTTGACATTCACGGAGCGATTAACGGCGAAGGCGGAATTGCAACTGTTCTTCCGGCACTTCTGGCATTAGTGGGCTTCCTGATTATCGTTATCTTAGGAAAACTCAATGTGAAGGGAAATGTTTTGCTGGGAATCATCGCGACCGCAGTTCTTTACTATATATTGAGCGGCACAGCGCCTTCTTTCGATGTTACGCAGATTGGACAGTCCTTCAAAGATTTCACACAGATTGGTGTGGTAGGCGTATTTAAGGCTTCTTCATGGGCACACGCATTCAGCCCGCAGTTTGTAGGCGGCGTATTCAGTGCAATCATGTACATCATCACATTCTGCCTGGTTGACATGTTCGATACAATCGGAACACTGTACGGAACGGCTGCACAGGCTGACCTTATGGATGAAAACGGTGACCCGATTAACCTTGACCAGTGCATGGCATGTGACTCCATCGCAACGGTTTCCGGTGCAGTTCTTGGAACTTCCACATGTACAACCTTCGTTGAATCCGCATCCGGCGTTGCCGCAGGCGGAAGAACCGGTCTGACATCCCTCGTTGTTGCATGCTGTTTCTTCGTATGTCTGTTCCTGACACCGCTTGCAAGCATTGTTCCTGCTTGCGCGACAGCTCCGGCACTGATTTATGTAGGCGTTCTGATGCTCGGAAACTTCAAGAATGTAGACATGACAGACTTAAAGTCTGCAGCTCCTGCATTCCTGACACTGATTATGATGCCGCTTACATACTCCATCGCGAACGGCATCGGAATCGGTTCCATCGCATACACTTTAATCGCTATTTTCACAGGAAAATTCGAGAAGAAGGACATCATGGTTGCAATCATAGGATTGCTGTTCTGCCTGAAGTTCATCTTCATCACAATGTAGCAATTTCTCTTTGAAAACAATATATTACCAAATGGAATCCGGAATTTTGCCGGGCTCCGCGAGAGACAGGCGCTTCCTTTGGGGTGCCTGTTTCTTGTTGAAATTTATTGAAAGAAAGTATATAATGAAAAAAGAACAGATACAGAAAGGAAGACGCATATGTTTTATGAAATGACCATAGCGGGTTTGAAGAGGCAGCTGCCTTTATTTAAAGTTACGGACGATTTATATATCGGCGCGTTTATTATGTTCAGTGATGTGGAAATCACGGTGGCTTCGGCAAGAGAACTGCTGAAAAAAGCTCCGAAGTTTGACATCATGGTGACTGCAGAGGCAAAGAGCATTCCTCTAATCTATGAGATGGCAAGACAGGCGGGCGTAAATGACTATGTAGTGGCAAGAAAAGGACCGAAAATCTACATGGACAATATCATTACAACGGAAGTTGATTCGATTACGACAGATCACATCCAGACTTTATGCATCGGACAGAAGGAAATCGACCTGATTAAAGGAAAGAGAGTCCTTATCGTTGACGATGTAATCAGTACGGGTGAGTCTCTTCGTTCGATTGAAAATCTCGTAGAAAGAGCAGGCGGAAATATCATCGGAAAGATGGCGGTTTTGGCAGAAGGTGCTGCGGCTGACAGGGATGATATTATTTTCCTTGAAAAACTTCCGGTATTTAATCCGGACGGAAGCGTGAAAGAATAAGATTTATGTTTTTGTATATACCTTTTATCTGCATTACATTAGGCGCAGTTATCAACTGGAGAGGACTCCCTTCACGCGCATTGAAAGCATCCGACTTTCTTATGAATGCTGCGTTGTTTGTCCTGATGACAGTAATCGGACTGAATATCGGGCTTTCCGATACGGTTATGAAGAATCTCGGAAGCATCGGTCTGAAATGCCTTTTGATTTCGCTTGCGGCGATTTTTTGCAGCGTCGGGCTGACAGTTCTCTGCGAAAAGACGGTTATGCCGCTCGAAAAAATTCGTCTTAGACTTTTGGCCGAGCGGGAGGCAGAAAGGGCTGACGGAACAGCCGGACAGACTTCTGAGACGATTGCGGCTGAGTTGAAGCCGCAGCCGCAGGAAGAGGCAGAGAAGGGGGGATTTCCTGTCCTTCTCGTTGCAATGCCCGCGTTTATTGCAATCGGAATTCTTGCAGGCTATTTTTTAGTACCAAAAGGTGAAAACGAGTGGCTGGATACGGCACTGACCATATCGCTGATTTTTCTTTATACGGGCGCAGGCGTAATGCTGGCATCGAATAAAAGCGTTTTTGTATACATACGCAGGTTGGGGCTTCGGATTCTATTCCTGCCGCTTTCAATCTTTATTGGGTGCTTGCTTGGCGGTTTTTTCGGAGGACTTTTGCTTCATGTGCCCCTGAACTGGTCGGTTTTATCGGCGAGCGGCATGGGATATTACAGTCTTACGGGCGCATTTTTAACCGAGGCGTACGGCATTGAAGCAGGTGTTTATGGCTTCATTGTCAATGTCTCCCGCGATGTATTCACGGTTGCATTGCTTCCGCTTCTGGTAAAAATCAGCAAAGGCAGTGCGATTGCATCAGGAGCAGGCGGCTGCATGGACACGATGCTGATACCGGTGAGCAAAGCGGTCGGACCGGAACTTGGACTGGTAGCACTGATCAGCGGAACAATTACGACACTGGCAGTACCTTTTTTGCTTCCTATCGGAGTTTCGCTCTTCGGGTAAACGCAGAAAATTTCACTCTTAAGAAAGCTGAAAGAATATTGACGGACTAGAGCCCGAATCCTTACGAAAATGTAAGGTTTGGGTTTCTTTTGTAAGGAAAGAGGTCTTTCAAAGCAGGGGTGCGTATGGTAGAATAGAGAGGCAGATGGGGGGATGAGATTTTGAGAAATAAGGGGAAAAAGAAAAAAAGCAAATTTAAAAAATATCTGGAGACCTTTCTGGTTGTTCTTGTAATTTTTGCGGCGGCAGTATCGGCGGTTGTAATAAGGAGCGGTTATCAGCTTTATAAAGAGGCGGTCAGCGAGACGCCCGTATCGCAAAAGGTTGAAGAAATTCAGCAGCAGGAGCATTATACGACCTTTGATGAGCTCCCGCAAAGGTATATAGACGCGGTTATTTCCGCGGAGGATCGTCGTTTTTTCAAGCATCACGGCTTCGACCTTCTGGCGACTGCCAGAGCTGCCTGGCATAATATAGAAGCGGGAAGGCTGATTGAGGGCGGCAGCACGATTACACAGCAGCTTGCGAAGAACTGGTACTTTACACAGGAAAAGAAGTTCAGCCGAAAGGTTGCAGAGATTTTCGTATCAAAGACACTTGAAAAGCTTTGTGAGAAGAAAACGATTTTCGAGCTTTATGTCAATTCGATTTACTTCGGTTCAGGCTATTATAATGTGTACGACGCTTCGCATGGATATTACGGCAAAGACCCTATTAATTTAAACGATTACGAGGCTACCATGCTTGCGGGGG
>CABQMM010000057.1 GCA_902465215.1 uncultured Bacillota bacterium | reverse complement strand
ACATTCCAGAGCTACTGAACTTATGCGATATTATGCATGTTTATGATAATACGATCGAACCATTTCGCATAATTCGCAAACACAAAGACATACTATCAGCATTTTCAACTGACTTATGGCCTGAAGACAAAATTGAAAAGCTTATGCACAGATAGTGAAAATGCAAATTTCCAGAAGGCATCTAGCAAAATGTACTGCAGAATAAAGAATACGAAGAGGCGAGGGGTCGTCTCTTTTTACAATGCTTCTCGACTGCTCACGTGGCTATGCTGAAGCCGTTCGCTTTCGATAAGCTGTGAGAGCTTTATACCATTATCTTGGGCAGAATTCAATTTGATCGAATAAATGATGTAAGTTAACGCAGAAACTTTAATTTATTAAAACAGCAGTATAAAACTTTGAATAAGGGGGTGTGACGGTAGATAGTCTTACACTCATTTGCCAGAGACATGGAGGTGAGCTTTCTTGATACTTTACCATGGATCAAATATTGAAATTATGGAAATTGATTTAAGCAAATGCAGACCTTATAAGGATTTTGGCGGCGGTTTTTATCTGACTACCTTCAAGGCAGGCTATATCTCATTTAAGAAAGATTGGTGTCCTAAGTGAGTGACAGAGAATTTTTAATTGAGACAAATATTCAGGATGTGCTGAAATATATTATTACTGACCTCTTAATTCAGGAAGAGATTGACGATTATATGCGGTACGAGAATAAAATGAATCTTAATGATGAAAAGAATCCTATCTGTATTTTGCATGACTTTGTGTGGAACGCAAAGCAGGACATTCTCGCAGCAACAACACCGGAGGAACTGGACAAAATCGAAGGAAAGTTTATCCTTGCGGATCAAATTTTAAAATCGATATTCTGCTATTGACTTCGGAATGAAAGTGTGCTATCATTATTATAAATTTGAGAGGAGGCGATTTTTTGACAAATACAATCCCCGCTGGACAACTTATTAAATTGTTGCATGACCGACTGGAAAAGCAAGCGAATAACACCTTGCGAGGAAAAGACCTGACAATGATGCAGGTTGCAGTTTTGATGGAACTGCAAGAAGCCGAAAAAAAGCAACGTTCCATGAAGGAGCTGGAACGAAGATTCTGTGTCGCGCAGTCTACCGTGGCTGGAATCATCTCTCGTTTGGAGCAAAAAGGTTTCGTGGAGACGTTAGGAGATACTTCTGACAAGCGGATCAAAGTGGTACATATCACACCCACCGGAGAAGCCTGCTGCCGGGAAGCAGCCGGATTCATGGAAGAAGCAGAGCAAATGCTGCTGCACGGATTTTCCGAGGAGGAGAAAGCCATATTCAATCAGCTTTTAGCAAGAGCCGCAGAAAATATGAAGTGAATACCCGCCGAGCGAGGCGGGTTTCGCTCAAAGCAAAATGATAGCGTGCTATTATAATTGGAGGACATTATGGAAGATAATAAATCAATGGAAGTCTTTGCGAAAGCACCGATTCGCAAAGCGGTTTTACAAAACGCGCTTCCTGCAATGGCGGCGATGCTCATGGTGCTGATCTACAATCTGGCTGACACCTTTTTCATCGGGCAGACCCATGACGATCTGCAAGTGGCGGCAGTCTCCCTTGCCACGCCGGTTTTTCTGCTGTTCATGTCCGTGGGAACGGTGTTTGGTATCGGCGGCACATCGGTGATTTCTCGCGCCTTGGGCGAGGGGCGGAGAGACTACGCAAAAAAGGTCTGCTCATTCTGTATGTGGAGCTGTGTTGCTGTCGGGGTGCTGATGTCTGTGCTGTTCCTGATTTTCATAGATCAGATTCTTGCTCTGATCGGTGCAAGCGCGGAAACGTGGGATTATGCGAGAATCTATCTGACGATTGTAAGCTGCTCCGGTCCGTTTGTGTTGGTCGCCAACTGCTACTCCAATGTCATCCGTGCCGAGGGACAGTCCGGCAAGGCGATGATGGGTCAGCTCATCGGCAATCTGCTGAATGTGATTCTTGACCCCATTATGATCCTTGTGTTTGGCTGGAACATTGCCGGTGCAGCCATTGCAACCGTCATCGGAAATGTGGTGGGCGCGGGATATTACATTGTCTACTTCTTGAAAGGCTCGTCTTCCCTCAGCATCAGTCTCAAGGACTTTTCCATGAAGGAAAAGACTGCCTCCGGCGTTCTCGCTATCGGCGTGCCTGCTGCCTTGGGAAATCTTTTGATGAGTCTTTCCAGTATCATCATGAACGGTCAGATGGCAAAATACGGCGACATGGCGGTAGCCGGTGTGGGCGTTGCCATGAAAGTCACAATGATGACCGGCATGGTCTGTATCGGACTTGGGCAGGGGGTTCAGCCGCTGCTTGGCTATTGTGTCGGTGCGAAAAACCGGGAGCGGTACAGAAGTGTCCTCAAATTCTCGCTGATATTTGCCCTTTCCCTCAGCACCGTATTGACCCTGCTCTGCTACCTCTTTACCGGGCAGATTGTCAGCGTATTCCTCACGGATGCGGCTGCGTATGACTATGGCGTTTCCTTTGCCCATATTCTCCTTTGCACCAGTTTCCTGTTTGGCGTATTCTATGTGCTGACCAATGCGCTGCAAGCCCGCGGCGCGGCGACGGAATCCCTGATCGTCAATATCTCCCGTCAGGGGCTGATCTACATTCCGTCTATGTTTATCCTCGGCGCAATCTTCCACGAAAAAGGATTGATCTGGGCGCAGCCTGTGGCGGATGTACTGTCTCTGCTGTTGGCTATTGGGCTGTATTTCCGCATTTCGGGTAAAGGGAACGATTAAGTTCAAAATGTCAGCTTTTAGGTGAGAAGCCGGATGAAGAAGGACTTAGGAAGAGATTTGGCAATGATATGAAAAACAAAATGACACCCCAAAAGGGTGTCATTTTGTTTTTGGCGGAGGACATGGGACTCGACCGTCCGCTTCGCCTGTCGGCTTGCGTATTGCCTTCTCGGCAGCCCACAGCGGCTGCCTTCGAACCAGAGCCTGCCGAACGATTCGCCGGATCGTCCGCCGACGGCTCTGCCCTCACGGGTCCGAGTCCCCGCGACATTCACAAAAAAACAAAATAACACCCTTGCGGGTGTTATTTTGTTTCTGGCGGAGGACATGGGACTCGAACCCACGGGGCTGTTACACCTTACTTGATTTCCAATCAAGCTCCTTAGCCACTCGGTCAATCCTCCAAATAATATGCTGTTCGATGCTCAAAGAAATAGCTATAACTTATAGCTCCGAAAAGCACCTTATTAACTTTACCACATGTCGACGGATTTTGCAAGGAGAATTTTGCAGATTTTCCTAACAGTTTTACAAGATAATTATAGTAGCCTTCGGTTGACAAATCGTCGAGAATCACATCCTCGTAGAATTTGTCGCCGAGGGTTAAGTTGTTTTTTGCGGCGTAGTCGATTAGTTTGCGGCAATTTGCAAAAATGTTTTCATAGCCATGTTTATCATAGATGGCAAGGCAGCGTCCACCGCGGTCGAGCGTAAGACCGTCCGCCTTGACTTTGTCGATTTCCGAAGGATGCACGACTGTATAAAACTGGCTGTATTTGTAGCCTGACTCTGTGACAGAGGAGCGCGGAATAATCGCGCCGATGGGATAAGCACTGCAGAGGTTACGCTTTTGGCAGAACGCGAAATGCTCGCCGACCGCTTCCGTGATGGCCTTTTCGTCGTCAGCGCCTTTATAGTCCGTTGTTATCAGGTATTCATCCGGGGAATTTTCGAAAACGATTTCATCGAGCGGCGCATGCAGACCTTCCTTTGTCTCTTCAATCTTCCGGTCGATATAAATCCCGGCGCGCGTCAGGTCATCGATTTTTTGAGCAATCTCAGTTTTTTTAGATTCCAGAAGCCGAATGAGCGCTTCCGGCGAGCGGTTGTCCATATGCTGCTTGATTTCGTTGATGTGAACGCCAAGATCGCGCAGCGTGCGGATAATCGCAAAAGTTTCAAGCTGCGTATAAGAGTAATAGCGATAGCCGTTTTCACCGATGATGTCCGGCTTAAAAATCCCACATTCGTCGTAATGGAAAAGCGTTTGTTTTTTCACATCAAAAAGTTTGGCAAATTCGCCGGTCGTAAAATAGTTTTTGTTCTTTTTCACGAGGCACCTCCCGCCGCTAAGAATCGAAAGTATCGTCAGGAAAAGTATACCACATTATCGGGAAATAGTGTATAATGAAATAGTATTTTGCGCCAGAGCGTGCAGAAAGGGGATTTTGGGAAAATGGAGGACAATGGAAATGAAATATATTCAGGCAGACATCAATGTGAATCGCGCGGGCATCGAGCCCGTGGTTTCGGCACTTTTAGCGGTCGGAATTACGGACACGGTGGTAGAGGACCCCGCGGATATTGAAGATCTTCTGAACAAAAAGAATGAGTATGACTGGGACTACATAGATGAAAGCGTTTTGGAACTGGAAAACGAAAAGCCAAAGGTTACGGTTTTTCTTGAGGACGATGAGGCAGGAAGAGCACTTCTGGAGAAGCTTCAGGTTGCTGTGGAGGCCTTGAAAATTGAAGCAGAAGCAGGGATTTTCGGCGAAGGTACGGACCTCGGAAGCCTGAGTGTGGATATTTCTGTAGAGGATGACAGCGAATGGAAGGATAACTGGAAAGCCTATTTCAAACCATCGAAAATCGGCGATACCATTGTCGTGAAGCCGACATGGGAGGAATATGAGCCGGCAGAAGGCGAAAAGGTCATTGAAATCGACCCGGGCATGGCTTTCGGCACAGGCACGCACGAGACGACATCGCTTTGCATCCGTCTGATGGAGGAATATGTAAAGCCGGGCATGCGTGTGCTGGATGTGGGCTGCGGCTCGGGGATTTTGTCGGTTGCAGCGGCACTTCTCGATGCATCAGAGGTCCTCGGCGTTGAGATTGACCCGGTTGCCGTTGAAATTGCAAAGGAGAATCTTGCACTCAATGGGGTCGGAAACGTGGCAAGAGTGCAGTATGGAGACCTCACGAAGGGTATTGATTTCAAGGCGGATGTCATAGTTGCAAATCTCATGGCCGATTTGGTAATGATGCTCAGCGAGGATGTTGCAAAACACCTCATGCCGGGCGGTATTTATATTTCCTCGGGAATTCTCACGGAAAAGGAAGTTTTGGTTGCAGATACGATGCGTGCGCTTGGATTTAAGATAATGGAAGTCAAAGAAGATGGTATGTGGTGTGCCATCGTCGCAAAGCTTTAGGAGGTTTTAAAAAGCTTTAAAAAGCTTTAGAGGGAGCAAAGTATGATTAAATTTTTTGTGGAGCCTGATGCAGTCTGCGGGGCAAATATTTATTTGGACAAGTCTGAGGACATTCGGCACTTGACCAAGGTTTTGCGGGCAAAAATCGGAGATGCGGTTGTAATTTCGGACGGCATGGACTGGGAATATGAAACGGAGATTGCCGGAATAGACGCAGACAGCGTGACGCTGCGCATTCTGGATAAACAAAAATTTGCGAGGGAGCCGCGCGTGCGCGTGAGCCTTTATCAGGGCATTCCGAAGGCCTCCAAGATGGAGGTCATTATTCAGAAAACCGTTGAGATGGGGGTGGATACAATCATCCCGACCTTCATGGAACGGACCGTCGTGGTAGATAAAGGGCAGTTCGGCAAGAAGCTTTCGCGCTGGCAGAAAATCAGCGACGAAGCGGTCAAGCAGTGCAAGCGGGGGATGATTCCCGAAGTCAGACAGCCGCTTGTATTCGCAGAGGCTTTAAAGGAGCTTGCAGCCGATTACGACTTGGTAATCTGTCCGTACGAAAATGAAGAAAATCGCACGATGAAGGATTGTCTGCGGGAATTTGCCATGCAGGAAAATCAAGTGGGTTCCGACGGCAAAGCGCCGAGAATTGCGGTTCTTATCGGTCCGGAAGGCGGATTCAGCGAGAAGGAAATCGAAAAGCTTACGAAAGCGGCCGATGGCGCAGTGCAGCTTGTTTCCCTCGGGAAAACAATTCTCAGGACGGAAACGGCAGGGCTCGCGGCGCTTGCGATGATTATGTATGAAATGGAATTGTAGAAGAAACTTTACACTTGTTTCAAATAAAAGACGCGTCCAAGTGCGGGCGCGTTAAATTTATTTTTGGCGAAATTATTTTGCGTACATCTTTGCGTGGCGCTTCAGCGCTTCGAAAGACTGATCGCTGATATGGTGCTCCATTTTGCAGGCGTCTTCCGCCGCAACGGCAGGATCAACACCCAGATTGATTAAAAACTGCGTAATCAGCGTGTGGCGCTCATAAATCTTTTCAGCAATTTCCCTTCCGGGCTCAGTCAAAGTCAGATAGCCGTTTGCATCCGAAATGACATAGCCGTCGTTTTTCAGAATACCTAAGGCACGGCTGACACTCGGCTTGCTGAAGCCCATTTCCTCGCTCACATCGATGGCACGCACCGTCGGGTGTTTTTTCGATAAAACCAAAATTGTCTCCAGATACATTTCACCGGATTCCTGTATTGCCATAAAGCACCTCCAATTAAAAGCTACTTCTATGTTAGCACAAAGAAACCTGTTTTTCAAGCGGTGAAATTCCGATGAAAAAAATAGAAAAATCTTCATAAAATTTTTAAAAAAAGTGTTGACAAAGAAAGGACTAAATAGTATAGTATTGCTGTGGTTAGCGAGAGCTAACCTTGCTTAAAGCAAAAAGGTTAGTGGAAGCTAACCTAAATTTTGTTGAACAGGTTAGTGGAAGCTAACCTTTAAAATAGCCGAGAAGTTAGTGCGAGCTAACCTCAAGAGTGCAGGAATGGAGGGAAAATATGATGCCTTTAACCTTATCAGAACGGGGTGAAACCAGCGTCATTAAAAAGATTGGCGGAAGTCCCGAAGTAAAGAAACATTTAGAAAATCTGGGCTTCGTGGTAGGCGGCGATGTCACCATCGTGAACGCGCTCGGCGGAAACCTGATTGTAAATGTCAAAGAATCCCGTGTCGCAATCAGTCACGAGATGGCACAGAAAATCATGGTATAGCATGATATAAACTCATTCAGAAAGGAATTGAAATAATGAAGACATTGAAAGAAGTAAAAGTAGGCGAAAATGCCGTGGTAAAGAGACTTCACGGCGAAGGCGCGACGAAACGCAGAATCATGGATATGGGTATTACCAAAGGCGTTGAAGTGCACATCAGAAAAGTGGCGCCGCTTGGTGATCCGATTGAATTGACTGTAAGAGGATATGAGCTTTCCATCAGAAAAGCTGACGCCGAAATGATAGAAGTGGAGGAATAATAAGAAATGAGCGAGAAAAAGATTAGAATTGCTCTGGCAGGTAACCCGAACTCAGGAAAAACGACCTTGTTTAACGGTCTGACGGGTTCCAACCAGTTCGTAGGTAACTGGCCGGGCGTAACGGTTGAAAAAAAGGAAGGTAAATTAAAAAAGCATGACGATGTAGTCATCACCGACCTTCCGGGTATTTATTCCCTTTCTCCATATACTTTGGAGGAAGTTGTAGCAAGAAACTACCTGATTGATGAACGTCCGGACGCAATCCTGAACATCATCGACGGTACGAACCTCGAAAGAAACCTCTATCTG
>CABQMM010000056.1 GCA_902465215.1 uncultured Bacillota bacterium | reverse complement strand
TTTTTTCAAGAAAATCGAGTATAATGGGAATGAAACCGTACATTGTTTTGCAAGTTGCTGATGATTACTTCAATTTTGCCAATACTATGGGTAAAGCGGAGGTAATACAAATGAATCAAACGAAAAGCAAACGATATGGATATGTACGCGTATCAACGAAAGAGCAAAATGAAGACAGGCAGCTTTTAGCGATGCAGCAGGTGGGAATTCCGATTGGCCGCATTTTTATCGATAAGCAGTCGGGCAAAGACTTTGACCGTCCAGAGTACCAAAAACTGTTGCGGGTACTCAAAGAGGGCGACCTTTTACTTGTCAAAAGCATTGATCGGCTGGGCAGAGACTACGAGGAAATCATAGAGCAGTGGCGCTATATCACCAAAGAAATCAAGGCTGATATTAAAGTCATCGATATGCCGCTTTTGGATACCACCCTGAGTAAAGATTTACTGGGAACTTTCATCGCGGATCTCGTACTGCAGGTTCTGTCCTTTGCAGCCGAAAACGAAAGAGAAAACATCAAGCAGCGACAGCGAGAAGGGATTGACGCCGCACAGGCACGCGGTGTGCGTTTTGGCAGACCCGGAGTAAAGATCAGTCCCGAGGTCGAGCATACCATCCTAAAATATATGCAAAAAAAATTGCCCCTGCAAGAAGCACTTCGGCAAAGCGGCCTCAGTCAGGGAACCTTTTATCGAACGATGAAAGCCATGAGCCTTTGATTTTTCAAAAAGTACACCTTTTGGTAAACGATTCGACAAAATATTTCTTCTCAAATCTTTCATATTTTCGACATGTTTTTGTCAAAATAGGTTGCTTTTTTTGATTTGCTGTGATAGGATATAGGCATCCGAAAGGCAGAAGACTATGTAAAATATTCTTTTGCTGACTTACCAAAAGGTGTACTTTTTGGTAAACCTGTCGGAAGAAAGCGATGAGATGAATCACTGAAGTTCATCGCATTCGAATATATTGGATAAAACGAGAGTAACTAACGGAATAGGCTGAAAAGCCGACTGTGCCAGCAACCGTAATGCCTGCATGACAGGACAAGTTCGGGAGACGAGTTACTGCTCAGATGGAAAAATCTCTTGGCAGTAGAATTTCACATCAATGATGAAAAGGTAAGAACGGCGTATAGAGCATGACAGCTACAGCGGCTGCGGTGCTTGCCAAACGGCACTTTTCAGACTGTATAGACCGCAAGCATAAAGAACTACTCACATACTCATAGATACAGAAGCATTGATGATTTGAATTTTAGAGAGACTGCCAAAAGAGGCAGTCTTTTTTGTAGTCTTTTCATCCTTTCAGGGCGATGCTGCGAAGGAAAGCATCGCCCTTTGGGAAACAATACATAGAAGTGTGAAGTAATGCAGAGGCAAAACGAAACGATGCAGGAAAACACAAAAGAAAAAGAATACATAGCGATACCGCTTTGTAGATACGGCGGGCAGTCGCCGGAAAGGAAATTAATTCAACAAAAGAAAAAATCGCATTTCGAGGTGCTTAGACTGCCATAAGGACGGAGAAATGCGAGGCGAAAATGTTCAAGGAGGTAGCAAAATGAAGAAGCGAATGCGGAAAAGCCTTGTCCTAGTCCTTGCGCTGATTATGGTCTTTGCCATGAGCACAAGTGCGTTTGCGGATACGACAAGCTGGACAAGCTTCCAGGGGAACAATCAAAACAACGGTGTGATAACCGGAAACTTCTCGACCGCACCAACATGGAAAGCGGTACAGCTTCTGGACGCAACGAAAACGACCGGTTGGTCGGGCGTGGATTGCCAGCCGCTGATGACAACGGAGAACGGCAAGACCTATGCGTATGTTGTGACCGATTCCAACGAAGGTGCAAAGGCATTTAAGGTGGATTGCAATGAGAAAAACATTGCAGCCGGTTGGGAAAACGGCGTGCCGCTGACAAACATTCCGACAGCGCAGCTCGGAACCGGTACCATTGTGAATGATACATGGTATCTACCGGTATCCTACGATTATCAAATCCTGCCGAACGCCTATATGTCATATAAAGGCGGATGGACGATTACACCGCAAAATTTAATACCTGAATATGATGAAAAGAATTATACCGGACTTCATTTCACTACATATAAGCCGTACGGTGGATCTGCAGAGATGATCAGTGAACTTCCGACGAAAGAGATTGATGTAAGCGTAGAAGATATCTGGGCAGACTTTGCAATCCAATTCGGTACAGATGCATCCGCAGAAATGCAGGGAATGCAGGTTACGATGTCCATTAAAGCAGATACAGAAGAGAATTGGATTCAGATTGGTGCATTGACGGAAGATCAGATTTCGCTTGGCAAGGTTAAAGAGTACAGCGTCAACTGCACCAGACAGCTGCAACAGGCAGGCATGGCGGGTGCTAAGAACTATCGCTTAAAACTGGAGTTTAGTTTCGACGGCGTTGTCAAAAATGAGGTCATCTTAAAGAAAGCAGAAGTCTACAAAAACAACATGTTCGTGAAAAAGATTGAAAACATCAGTAGTGCTGAGAAGCCAAGTGCAGAAACCATGATTGACTACCACGCATACAGCGGTACCATTGATGGCGGCAGAGGCGGACAGCTCAACACCCCGATGGTGTATATCAACGGCAATTTATTCTTTGGCAATTGGATTAGAGGCGATGCGAACGGCAATAACTATGCGAAGTATTTCAAGCTGAATGTCAATTCCAATCAGTTGTCGACGTTCAATACAAATTGTACCGATGACGGATTTTACTTGGCAGGTGCAGCGACATATAAAGCAGGAAGGACAACATATCTTATCTTTGGCAGTGACAATGGGAAGCTGTATCTGTTCGATGCTGACACGCTGGCTCTTAAGAGCACCGTAAATGTGGGTGAGAAGATTCGCTCGTCAATTTGTTATGACAACGGCGGTATTTATTTCTCAACAAAGAGTGGAATTGCTTACAAGTATGAGATAAACAGCAGCAAGCAATTGACTCCGGTTTGGTCGCAATACTTATCTTTGCCGTCTAATGCAACGCCGACCGTTTCTGACGGAGTTGTATATGTATCAGTAGGTGAATTTGGATCCGATTTGGGCAAGCTTTATGCGCTTGATGCCTTAACAGGGGAAGCTGTTGACGGCGCTTACACATCCGGAGGACCGGTACAGTCATCCTTATTGATTTATGAAACGGACGAAAATGAGGTCTATGCATATTATACCGTCAACAGTGCAGTAGGAAAGGGCTATTGTAAGCATTTTGACACAGAAACATCCGGAGCAGAAATTGGTGAAGCCGGATATACCCTGCAGGGCTTTGCAGCAGCAAACGGTTATCTCGTTTACGGCAATGACGGAGTTGCGGACGCAGAGTACAAATATACGGTAAGCGTTTATGTAGCACAATAATCAATAAGATTCAGTCATGAAAGAGGGGCGAAAGTCCCTCTTTCTAATCATGGAAAGGAAGAAACAATGAAGAAAAAACAATTCTTGGTTTTGCTGCTCTCTTTTATGTTGATTTTTACGATGATGCCCCTTTCTGCGTTTGCTGATACAGGCAGTGAAAGTCAGGAAACAGCACCAATCCAAGTTTTTGCAGATGGTGAAAAATGTTCGGTGGTAGAAACAGAAATTAAAGGAAAGTATACATATTTTTCGAGTGGATATACTTCTGACATCAGAAAAGGCGTATATAAGGTGATTGTACCGCAAGATACGGCTAAGCTGACCTTTTTCTTGCCGGAAGGAATACAGTCTGCAACAGACCTAGATTTTGATTGGATAAGTGGGATAAGCTGTGAAAAAAAAGAAGAACAAAACCAGTGTGAGATAGTAAGCAGTAAATTTCCAGAGAACTTCTCTACCATACCCCATAACGCGACAGAAGCAGGGGGAGATGGAGGAGAGAGTTTTATCGACATATGCCAAATGCAAAGCGGCGATGGAATAACGCACGCGTATGTTAACTTCAATAGAACAAGTATAAGAGACTATCGAAATGGTTCTGAGGACTACACCGCAGAGTATGGTCTGCTGATTCAGTTTGGCGGCGAAAGTCAGGAACAGGAAACGGTCGAGGTATCGGTTGAAAGTATTGCCTTGAAAGATGCTGCAAAACCGCTCCGGATTGGTGAGGAGAACACTGTGATAGCGACGCTGAAAAACAACGGAACAGAGAGCGTTTCCGGCTTTAAGGTCAAACTGCAGGCAGACGGTTCGAAAATGACGGAATTGACCTATGCAGAAAGCATCGACCCAGGGGAGAAAGCGGAAGTTGAACTTGCGATAACGCCGCAGTCGAAAGGCAATCCGAATGATGGAAAAACAGAACTGAAAGTTTTAGTAAATAACCAAGAGGACACATCGAAAAGTGAAAGCTTTATTTACGGGAAATACAGCATTGTGGTGACATGCGTAGGTGCCGACGAAGGTGCAGGCGAAATGATCATCGCCTCGATTCACAGTTTAGATGGATATTATGACGAAAACGGATTATATCAAAATAAGAATTACCGACCAAATCCGGATGACTATAAAGTGAAAGATAGTTCGCCAGCAAAATACATCTTAGAAGCAGACTATGGCGCGAGATGGGATATTACCTTCGATACACCGGACGGGCAATGTTTCGCCTATGTTGAGTACGAAGATAAAACAAAAGTAGGGTTAAATGACAACAAAGCACAGCTCGTGTTCGATAAGGAACGCTTTGGTCAGGCATATTACGAAGAAGTTAAGGTAGAGGATATAAACCTTTACACCGGTATTCAGGCATCAGGCAAATTGTCCAAGGTTGCTTTTGATAAGCTGACAGAAGGTGAGACCTATGCGATCTTTTTAAACTGGCAGGTACAACGAGGCGCAATCAAGCGATTTAATACCAGCGTGTATGAAGACGAGCGAATGCTTACCTCTCATGACGATACGGGTCAGAACTATGCAGGCATCATTCTTGAAAAATATCGGCCGCGCGCAGATGCAAAGCACCTTGTAGTTGAAGTTTCGCAAGGCAGTAAGGTTGTGGCGCGTAAGGTCATTGACATCAAGGTTGCTGACGCAGAGAAAAAGCAACTGCAGTTCATGGAAACGCCGCTTCGGCAAAAAGAAGGTCCGGGTTTCGTCGGTGCGAAGGTCGACCATGTATATGTTCTGACGGATGAGAACAATACGCAGTATGTGACAAGCGGCAGCATACCGCTTTACTATGCGGGAAACGGCATATGGGAACCATTAGAAGCAAAGGGAGAAAAATCACTGCTTGATTTGACCGGCGGTTATGCTGCAGACGGCAAAATTGATTTAGCAACCTTAAAAGGCGTTGATTCGGGAGGCGCAATCTATCGCTTCAACGGAAAGAAATGGGAAAAAGAACAAGACAGCAATTACAAAGATTTGGGGGCGAACTCTCTTGCGCAGGCCATTTTTGTTGGTGACAAGATTGTAGGAACCACGAATAGCGGAACTAAGGGAGGCAATTTGTACGTCGGTGAACAGAATTTAGAAGTCAAGGCGATAAATTGGCAAGAAGAAAAAATCGGTGCGGATTCTAATTGCTATTCCCTTCTTCAGGGAGACGACGGGAAAATCTATGCTACGAAGTATAACGGCAGTCTGTACCAATATAACGGAAGCGTATGGACGGAACTTCGGGGAAGTACTGGATATCCGGCAAAGGTGATTGCAGCAGAATCTGAACATGATCTTTGGATTTCCGCACAGACAGGAACAGATACGGCAAAATTACTTCACCTTGACGGCACTAACTGGAAAGAATACAGCACACCGACTGCGCTGAAAGAGCTTCCAACCGGTATTCTCGTTACAGGCAGTGAGATGTACTGCATTTATCTTGGAAGCCTTTGGAAAAGCAAAGATGATGGAGAAAACTGGGTCAGACAGAATATCGACAGCAGCGGAGATGCCGCAAACACCCTGACCGGGATTCAGCAGACAAGGGACAAAGGAATATTTTACCTTGGCACAGAAGGCGCATTCTATTACGAGGGAACAGCCCTGGGCGAAACAGCGGTTTCCACAAACCAATACAATGCGCGCACCGTCAGGGTTAGTATCAGTGGATCTTATGGTGCGAAAAAAGTGTTGTGGAGCGGTAAAGTCACCGTCGATAACCAGCTGGATATCCATCCATATCTGACCTATTATAAAGGGACAGGATCGGATACAATACCGAAACAAGCTGCACGTGTATACGGCGCATATAACAAGGAAGAAGGCACAGGGTTTGCTTACCCAACGGTGCTTCATGCTTTGATCAGGATGCTGCTGGATAACGGTGTGGATCTGGAAACCAAAGAACCGTTTACATATCGTGATGGAAAAACTTACACCATTCCAAAAAACCTGGATGTACAGGCAGGTTTGGGCGGCAAGGTATATCTGGCCATGGCAGGCGGCCTGCGCGAGTTTGACGGTGGGAATATGTCCGGCTGGATGTACCGCGTCAACGGCAATTTGCCGAATCTTGGCATGTCGGACTATGCTATAAGTGACGGTGACAAAATCAATATTTTCTATGTCACCAGCTGGCAGATGGGAGGTGAAAATCCGGGCAGCCCGACTCGCTTGACGACCAGGGAATACGGACAGCAGGCAGAAATCGAAATTGATCCGGGAACAACGCTGACCTTCCATAGCGAGGTAGGTAGTAGTTATAACGATGCAGACATGGCCTTTCTCTATGTGGACGGCAGACGCTACTACAACTACACAGAAAGCGGCGCGAAAGAAACCGCAATGACCGACGATGACGGACTTTTGCAGATGACCTTCGATAAGGACGGCGTTTATGAAATCTATTGCTATAAAAAAGGAGTTTATGCACAGTCCAATGTCATTACGGTCAGAGTCGGCAAAGGGAATATCAAGCCGGAAATCCGGCTGAAAGCAGCCGCTTCCCGCAGCATACCGAATCAAGGGGTGCTTCTGACGGTAACGGATCTGCAAGGAAACGCAATGCCGGACATTCAGTTTTACAACGCAGCAAACGATGAAGAACTGAGTGGAATTGTGACTGACGAGAACGGGCAGGCAATGGTAAGCTTTGCGGAAAAAGGAACGTATCAGATTTATGCCAAGGGCGAAGAAACGAAAGCATCGCAGGCAATTACCCTCACCATAGCGACTGAAATCGGCGATATTCAAATCGCCATGTCGGACGCGCTTGACCTTGCCAATACAAGAGCAGACCGGCTTACCGGCAAGACGCCTTGGAACGGCATCGCCTTGGACAGACAGGCGCGCGGAAACTGGCAATCCGGAACGCTGAATGAACTGGTACAGGAAATCGGCAAACAGCGGCACGCAGTATGAACTTGTCACCGACTATGCAAAATGGGTGCTGGCCATTCAGGCGGCGGGCGGCGATCCGTCCTCGCTTGTCTACAATAAGACGAAGATCAACTTGTTGGAAAAGATCTATAATTTCCATGTTCGATTGAATGACGGAACGGTCAAGAATCTTTACGCACAAGGACTGAACGCGCCGATCTGGTCGCTGATCGCACTGGACAGTGTACCGGAGACGGTGCCGCAGGACGCAAGGTACAGCAAAGCGGATCTTGTCCGGTACATCGTCAAAGCACAAAATGCTGACGGCTCGTTTGCGCTTATCCGGGGCAGTAAGGGTGACGTCGACATCACGGCGATGGCACTGCAGGCATTGGCAAAACACC
>CABQMM010000055.1 GCA_902465215.1 uncultured Bacillota bacterium | reverse complement strand
TTCGGTTTGCATGCTTTTATTTATAAATGATACTTTTGTTTCTTTCGCATCAGCTGCGACTGACTCATCTTTAAAGCATTCGCAGCCTTGTATGTCGAGCCGTACTTTTTGAGCGCCTCTGCTATAATATTTTTTTCAAAATCATCGACCGTCTCGGAGAAACTCTTCGATTCATCGGATATGCTCCCATATTCATTAGTGAGATAGTTGTATTCCCGCATTACATCTCCGCTTGCAATCTGCTTGTCATCAGAATGGATGATGAGCCTGTGCACCGTATTATCAAGTTCTCTTATATTTCCCGGCCACATATGTTCCAAAAGGCAAAGTTCTGCTTCTTCTGTAAAAGATTTGCTTGTACCGTATTTTTCATTGTATTTTTCGAGAAATAAATTGGCTATAGGAATTATATCTTCACGTCTTTCGCGAAGCGGTGGTATTTTTATCGTAAGAACCGCCAACCTGTAATAGAGATCTTCCCTGAAGGTGCCCTCCTGAACCATTTGAGCTAGATTTCTGTTGGTGGAAGCCAATATTCTTACACCCACCCTTACCGGATCTCTCGCACCTACCGGATAAAATTCTCCCTCTTGTATGACTCTCAGCAATTTTGCTTGGAGTTCTAAAGGCATCTCCGCCACTTCATCGAGCAGCAGAATTCCTCCGTCAGCAAGCTTAAAGTATCCGTCCTTGCCGCTTTCCTTTGCTCCAGTAAATGCTCCCTTTTCGTAACCGAAAAATTCTGACTCCATTAGTTCCTTCGGAATTGCCGCGCAGTTCACTTTCACGAAAGGCGCATTTTTTCGTGCGCTCATATTGTGTATAAGATTGGCAGCAACTTCCTTTCCCGTGCCGCTTTCTCCCGTCAGGATAACCGAGCAATCATATTTAGAGGCTTTTGCAATCTCAATTGCACTTTTCGCCATAGCATTGCTCTTTACATTCAAGATTTCCTCAACACGACATGTATCATCGGTTTTCTCCTGTATGGAAAAAGTTTTGCGCTTTGATGAATCGGAAAGCCGTGTAAGTATTTTGCCTATTTCAATCAGTTTGTCGCTTACGCTTCGTATGAAGGACATCATATAGTCGTAATAACCTTCCACATAGCCCACTGCACAGTAAAGATTGATGTCGCGATTTATTGCCTCTTGCACCAGCAGTGCTGTCGTATAATTATTTGTGAGATTGGAAAAAAGCACATCTCCGTTTTCCTTTGCCGCGATGACACTGATTGCCTCCGCACCCATCTGATCTGCACAGTTGACGATTACATCATAAAGTCGCTCTCCTCCTTGTGTCGTTTCATCAATGCATTCCATGGGGTCTCTGGAACTCATAAAATAGACTTCGTCGAACACCGAATAAAGCAGCTTATTTCTGTTTTGCTCAATATCATTGTATGCGTACATCACATTATCCCCGTAGTGTACGCAAGTCAAAACACCATCCGGATCCATGACGCTCCTCAGTGCCAGCCCATAGAGCATGGTGACAATCGGATTGCTGCCAATTACAAGTGAAGCGCTCTTTCCTTCCGCAAATCCGCTCGCCTTTTTTATAGAGGCGGATTCCTCGAAAGCACTGAGCAAAATATCCCAGGATATATCCGGAGTTTTCTTAACAACAGGGCATCCGTTATATATAACCGTATATCCATCCACATCGAGATGATTATACACATAGTTTACACTCTTCACTTTTTGGAGTTTAAGCGGAAGCATTGCAATGGACACCGGTACAATTACCTCGTCTCCCACGCGAATGTTGTCAACATTATTAAATTTTTTGCCAATTTTTTCAACAACACCGCCGAATAAGCCGCCGGTTCCCGTATATGGGTTATGCATTTTCCCGCGCTGCCTTACAATCTCCATTACGGTTTCTTTCATTTTTTCTTCATTTCCGCCTACTTCTGAATAAATTTGATTGAAGCTGCCGTTTTCCAGATGTATTTTTACCACCCTTATCAGCATCTCGTCATCTTCGGCTTGAAGATCGTTATTCAGCTTCCATGCATATATTGGCAATCCCTTGCCGCTCGGCACTCTTCGGCTCCCGCAAAAATTTTCCACATAGTTTTTCATAATTTTTTATCTATTTCACAATCCATTTTCTTTTTTTCTTTTTCACATCCGGGTCGCTGGCAACGCTTTCCGGCGGAGTTTCCAGCAAAGCCGGATTCTTATAATATTTTGAAAGCTCTTTGAAGCAACGGCCGTAATAGTGCCCGTTCGCAATTCTCTCGTCAGTCACGATTCCCAGTTCCATTACCTTCTTCTCTTCAAAAGTTTCTCCGTTTGGGCGCAGCTTTTTCATCGGCTGTCCCATGGACACGAACACGCCCGTGGTGCCGAACTCATAGAGATGGTGATAAATCGTATTCGTGCGAATCGAAGCCAGATTTGTTACAAACAGGGAGGTATGGAACGGACTGGCATCCACAATGCTGAACGGTAACGTAAAAAAACGATCTAAAAGCTTCAGGAAGCCGATGCTGAAAGTCAGAAGAAACGGCGTCCTGCAAAGATTGGCAATCAATTTGTCCATCGAATTCGGTCCGCCGTGATTTTTGGCTCTTTCAATGGCAGCCGCTATTTTCTCATTGACAACCGGAAGTGTGTCATCCAGATTGAAATAGAGTTTGCTCACCGTATCGGTTTCGCTTCCCGGCGTAAGCGTAACAAACGAGACGCAAAAATGGTTGCGGGAATATATCTTTTTATTCATTACGAAACGATTGAGATACGGATTTTGCGAAACAATTCTAAGATAGCCTGCAATGATAACGCTCATATGTGAAACGCTGATGCCTTTTTTACGGCATTCCCGTATGTAATTCTGAATTGGTTCAAGGTCAATATCAACTTTAATTGAGTTCGACGCATCATAACGTTTGGGCATGATGTGCGGAACGATTTGATAAATCGGGTCCGTGCTCTGAACACGGTAGCCGTCAGATCTGTACATAAAAATCTCCTTTTTTGTTTAGAAAATGCTAACAAAACTATTTTTATTATAGAGCATTCGGTAAATAATTACAAGTTTTTTGCGCAAAGCCTGAAAACTGTGATATAATTAACATATCTATGATTCAGCCGCCGGGCTTATGCCATGGCGCATGGAAGGAGACAAAACATGCATTATTACCTTTGCAAAGAAGAGGATTTCGGCACGAGCCTGTGGTCAGGAGGAAGCACGAAGGAGCTTGCGATTTTTCCGAAGAAAAGTAAATATTCGGAGCGCAATTTTATCTGGAGGCTCAGTTCGGCAACCGTAGAGACGGATGAATCAAATTTTACAAAGTTACCGGATTATGACCGTGTTCTGATGGTTCTGTCGGGCGAAGTGGTTCTCAGCTATGAGGGTGAGCGCGTAAGCCGGCTGAAAGAACTGGAACAGGATCGTTTCGACGGCGCTTGGAAAACGAAAAGCTTTGGCAAAATCACTGACTACAATCTGATGGTCCGCAAAGGAAACGAAGGCTATCTGGATGTGATTTCACCGGAAAACGAAAAGAAAGTTATGCATTCTGAATATACATCGGATTTGCCGTTCTGCACGCATGCGCTTTACTGTAAGGACGGCTATGCGGTAATCAGCGCGGACGGGCAGTCCCAAATGCTGCAGCCCGGTCAGCTTTTTGTGATGGAATTTACACCGGGTGAAAAGGCCGAATATTCCATTATGGGCGAAGGTACACTCATCCGTGCGCAGATTTTTTATCAGGACATGGATAGTGAATTGTATCCGGTAGAGATTCCACCGGAAAAAACGAGTTTTGACGATTTTAAACTCTGCGTTTATCTCTCCAATATTCAGTTCCGCGGCGCGAAATATATAATTAAAAGCTTAAAAACCACTTGGTTTGACGAGGCACTCAGCAGCGCAATCAAGAAACTCGAAAGGCTGTATGTGACATTTTTCGTCGGCATCATCGGCTTCGTATTTTTTACTTCTCTCGGGGTTCTGCAAGAGTGGAGTGAAATCGCCGTATTAGGAATTGCCTTGGGATGGCTGGTTTTAGACTGTCTGGTAATTTCACCGCTGATTTATCTGCCATTTATGCCAAAACCAATCCGAAAACACATTAAAGACATCGACAAGCTCACGCCTTACGAACAAAAAGTCCGGGCTGCAGAGCTCGGACGCAATGAAAGACTTGAAAAAATGCTGAAAAAGTACAAAAACACCGGGAAAAATCTTGGCAATTAAGTCTTTATTTATCAAAAATATCGGTTTTCTTCAAAACCTTGTATAAAATCAAACCGAGCAATCCGCACGACAGGATTTCTCCGGCGCCGACCGTTGCAACCAGATAAAGGTACGCATCCTCTGCCCCGTAAACAAGCTGCAGAACCTTCGGCACAATCAGCATATTGCATAAAATCGGCGCAATCGGACCCAGCGTCGGTTTTTTCTTTCCGATGTAATAAGTGCCCAGCGCGCCTAAAAAAGTCGCCAGTGAGCCGAAAATGATGTCCCAGAGCGCACATCCCGTAACCAGATTTGCGAGAACACAGCCTATCGTCAAGCCCGGCACTGCCGCCCATGTAAACACAGGCAGAATTGTAAGCATTTCCGAAAGTCTGAGCTGAATTGCCCCGCTTGCCATTCCTGCCAAATTTGCTATAATCGTAAGCACCACATAGAGCGCTGCTATAAGCGAGGCTCTCGTCAGGTCTAATGTTTTGTTGTTCATATGTCCTCCCTTTTCCTTTGTAATAATTTCATACTATTAAATAAAATTCTACAGTTTTCCTTCCAGAAATCTTCTTCTGTACTTTAAAACCGCATAGTCGCTGATTCGGTTTACATAAACCGGGTCAAAAATGCCGCCGACCAGTCCCACAACGAAAAAGCCCTGCACGAACTTCGTGTAAATCATTTCCTCTGATAAAGCTGACGCTGCAGCCTTCATCTGCGCTTCCTTGCTGATTGTCCAGTCGCCGTCACCGATGGAATCACCTGACAGGACGATATTGTGAATATCTTCATTCAGCGCCGCATCGCGGTATAAAAATTCTTCTCCGTCGCACATCGCAGTTTCGATAATTTTCAAGATAAAGATTTTCTCTGCATCCGACTGATATTCATATCCGTAACTCAACGCAATCTCATAAACGCTTTTCAAAACCATCGCAATGAAAACCGGTATGTCCGGAATCGCCGAACCGAGCAGCCCCATTCCGATGCCTTCCACGCTGGAAATTAAGAGGTTTACACCTTTTGCCGACTTCGCCTGCTTCGTAAATTCCTTCGCCGTTTTTCTGTTTTCCGTCAATTCGGACGCGTAGGTATTCACCTTAAATTCGGTTTCCTTCTTACCTTTATTATAAGTTTTTTCAATAATTCCGGTTCCCTTTTCAAACACGATCTGGAATGCTTTGAAAAAAGCCGTATTCAAAGTCCCACTCAGTTTCTGCGGTACGACACGGTCGAGTTTTTTCATTAAAACGGATGTCGGTCCCTCTTTTCTTTTCGAAGCGAACTTTGCTTCTTTTTTTAAAAGATCCTGCCATTCCTTCTCCCAAGGAGTTTTCTTCGTAAAAATCGCCATATCTCTCCTCCGTTTCCCGTCAGATTTGCAGCACAAATCCTTTCTCTTGCATTTGGAATGCGGTTATTATACCACGCTTTTTTTAAAAAAACAAGAACCCGCCGGCAGGACGGGTTTGATGCTTGTTATGCATATTATACATAGCCCTTCTTTTCAAGGAAAGTCTGAATATTTTTTCTGACTTTCATTACAGATCTTCCGGGTTCACGGGAATGAGTACCTCTCGCAACAGCGCCGCTTCCGCAAACATAGCAGCAAATCGCCTTCGAGTAGGTCTTATGTTTCTTTTTCATTGTTTTTAAATATTTTGCAGCAATTTCGATACTGACATCGGCCTCGTACAAATCCGACGGTTTATAGCCATAACTTCGTGCGAATGCGTCTCCGCACTGCATCATGCCTTTATATCCGAATCTGCTTGTAGCCTTGGCGCGGAAATTGCTTTCGCGCAGCGCCAGCCCCATCAGTACCTTCGGGTCGATATCGTTCTTCTTTCCTGACTTGATAAAATACCCTGCCAGCGTAATCGACCACTTCTTGCTCAGATTTGAGTTCTTGCTGCGAATATAGGCGGCAAGTCCTTTTTGGTAATCAGATACCTTTTTTGTATTCTTCTTGGTAGTTTTCTTAGTAGTTTGATTCGTATTCGTGTCGTTCTTTTCAGTTTTTTCAGTCTTGCTAACCTCTTCGGTCTTTTCAGTTTGAGCGGCTTCTTCCGCCGCATTTATCTCTGTTTTTTCTTCTGCGGATTTGGCATCTGAATTTTCATTTTCCCCGTTTCCCCCTATTTCCGCAGTGCTTTCAAGCGGTGCAAGGGCAACGGTTGTGCCTTGTACGACTTCCGGATCTGCATACACCGGAGCGGCCGTACACGCTGCCATTGTCAATGCCATAAACACTGCAATGAGTTTTTTAAACATAATATTTCCTCTTTTCAAAATAGTATCTGCGGCTGGGTTTTCGCCCGCAGACTTTTCTATTATACCCGAAAATGTTGGAATTGTCCAGTTTTTGCTCTTTAGTTCCCGTAAATAGTGAAATTATAGACAATTTCGGGCACTTTTTTTATGAAATATTATGCGTAGTTTTTAAAATTTTATGCAGATTTGCGGCACGGATGTCTCCGACTTATTTAACAACCTTATACAGTTCATCTGCCCTCGGCGGCTCAATTTCCTGTTTTTCACCATCCTTCAGAAGATACAGTCCCTCTTCAATCGGCAAAATCCTTCCGATTTCGCATGCTGCCACTCCTTCAGCCTCTAATTTCTCTAAGATTGCGCTTTTTTTATCCGGCGACGCCATGATAATCATCGAACCGCTGGAAATAAGTCTGAGGCAGTCAATGTCATAGTGTGCGCAGATTTTCCTCGTCACCTCGGCGACCGGAATTGCTTCGTCCCAAAGCTCCGCACCGACATCCGCAATGCGGCACATTTCCCACACAGCGCCTAAAATTCCGCCTTCCGTGACATCATGCATGCCGTGCGTGCCTATGCTGCCCGCTGCCATGCCTTCCTTTACGACGCTGATTTCCGAAAGAAGTGCCTTCGCCTCGTTTATTTCTTCTTCACTCAGAAACTCTGCAAGCTCTGCCTCGTAATCCCCTGCGATGATTCCGGTTCCTTCGATTCCGGCACTCTTTGTCATTAAAATGCAGTCTCCGACTTCGATCTTTTCTGCCGAAGCCGACTGCCACTTCTTTCCTCTTCCGATTGCGGTCGAAACAATCACCGGCTGATTCACCGCAGTTGTAATCTCCGTATGTCCGCCGACAATTTCCACGCCGCATTCTTCTGCCGCTGCCGCTGCCTGCTCCATAATAGCCGCAACATCCTCCTCCGTGGTTCCCTCCGGCAGCATAACCGCCAGCAAAATCCCCACCGGTTCAATTCCGTTTGAAGCGATGTCATTGCATGAAATATGAATGCAAAGCCTGCCGATATCATTAACCGACGCTGTAATCGGGTCGGTTGACATAACGCACTCATACTCGCCGAAATCAATCGTCGCGCAGTCCTCTCCGACGCCGGCATGCACCAGCACATCCTGTCTTTTATGTTTTATCTTATTGATGACCGCTTTTTCCAGCAAATCACTATCGAGTTTTCCTACTTTCAGCATGTTGTTTTTCTCCTATCTTTCGAAAAGCC
>CABQMM010000054.1 GCA_902465215.1 uncultured Bacillota bacterium | reverse complement strand
AGAGTTTTGATTATTTTCTCCGGCGACATGTGCATCGGAGAAAATACCTATCGGCTCGCCGCAGCCTTTTCAAACGAAGCGTAAGCGCAGCGGGTCTCGTTTGACTTTATAGGGATTTGCGGAGATACTCTGCGGTGATGGTATGCGCATGCTCCGCCATCTCCTGCGGCGTGCCGGTAAAGACGATCTCCCCGCCCGCAGTACCGCCGTCGGGACCGACGTCGATGATATAGTCCGCCTGCTTCATTACATCAAGATTGTGCTTGATGACGATCACGGTGTTCCCGTGCTCGACAAGAGAGTCGAGCAGCGCCATGATCTTCCGGATATCCGAGGCGTGCAGTCCGGTCGTCGGCTCATTGAGCACATAAATGCTGCCGCGCTTATCCAGATGCTTGGCGAGCTTCACGCGCTGCCGCTCGCCGCCGGAGAGTGTGGACGATTCGCGGTCCATGGAAAGGTACGGCAGCCCGATGTCGATCATGCGCTGCTTCCTTCATCGCGGAGGTGTCGCGGTTTATGAGCATCCGGTGAAGATAGTGCGAAATGCCGTCCACATGTTTATTCAGCCGCTTTCCGTCCCCCGTATCCGCGCCGTAGAGCACGCGGTTTCGCTCCTGCGCGGAAAAATCCTTCCACTTCTTGTCGAGCGGAAAGAGGCCGGAGGCGGCGTACTGCTTCCAGTACCAGTTGCCCACGTGAAAGGCGGGGAGATCCGCCATGCCCTCGTTCCATGTCTTTTCCGGGTCGATGCGCCCTTCCACATCGACCGTCATCACCTTGCCGATGCCGGAGCATTCGGGACACATGCCGTTCGGATCGTTGAACGAAAAACAGGAAGCCGTTCCAACATACGGCTCGCCGATGCGCAAATACAAAAGCCGCAGCGCGGCGTACATATCGCTGATCGTGCCGACGGTCGAGCGGGCGTTGCCGCCGAGACGCGACTGATCGACGATCACGGAGGGGGAGAGATTTTCGATCCGTTCGGCCTTCGGCTTTTCGTACTTGGGAAGCCTGCCGCGGATGAAGGCAGTATAGGTTTCGTTCATCTGCCGCTGGCTCTCTGCGGCAATCGTGTCGAACACGATGCTGGATTTTCCCGCCCCGGAAACGCCGGTAAATACCACAATTTTCCCTTTCGGGATGTCCAGCGAGACGTTTTTGAGATTGCTCTGCCGCAGACCGCGGATGATGATCTTATCTTTTTGCTCCATAAATGCAAAAGCCTCCTTCGAAAAATGCAGCTGCCAATTAACGACCTATCGTTCGGAAGCCGAAGCATATATCAATATAAAAAATAAGTCAATAGACAGTATAAAATAGCCCCCTCTGACGAGGGGGCTGGCAGCGGCAAAGCCGCTGACTGAGGGAGAGACGGATGTTATATTGCTTTCACATAAAGCGGCAAAGAAGGATCGGAAGGAAAACGGCGGGGATGAAGTTCATCACCTTGATCTTCGTAAGCTCCAGCATGTTGAGAGCGAGACCGATGATCATCAGCGAGCCGACGCAGGTCATTTCGGCGATCACGGCGTCGCTGAGCAGGGGAGCGAGGACGCTCGCGGCCAGCGTGACGAGCGCCTCGTAGACAAAAACGGCGATGGCCGAGAGCGGCACGCCGATGCCGAAGGACACGCTGAACACAACCGAAGAAACGCCGTCGAGAAGCGACTTGGCAAAAAGCATGCTGTGGTCGCCCAGCAGCCCGCTGTTGAGCGAGCCGACGATCGACATCGCGCCGACGCCGAAGAGAAGCGATGCGGTAACGAAACCCTCCGCCACGGTCGAGTTTGCGTCCTCCGAGCCGGGGTGAGACACCTTTTTCTGCACCCAGTTCCCGGCGCGGTTCATCGCCCCGTCCAGATCGAGAATTTCGCCGATCACAGCGCCGATCACGAGCGAGAGGATCGCAATGAGCGTGTTCTGCCCCTTGAGCGAGCCGCTGATGCCGATATACATCGTGCACAGCGCGAGCCCCTGCATGACGATTTTCTGCAAACGATCTCCGATTCCATTTTCACCCGCGCTTCGGCGGGAGGAACGGCGGAGAAAAAAGCGGAGAAACAGTCCGACGGCGGAACCGGCGATACCGTTGACGAGAGAACCGAGCAGCATGGAGATGACCTCACTTTCCATCTGCCATTATAAAACCTCACTCGCCGTTTGAAAATACGCTTTCTGCGAAAATCGGCCTTTCCCCGGAATGGAGGCGCGAATACCGTCCAAAACAAAGAGACTGCTGAAAAGATTTACTCTGCGCTTTTCTGGATATACAGCGTTCCCGCTGCCTGCCGTCCCTCTGCGGAGATGGCGTAGATGCCGTCCGCCGGGATGTTCACCGTGAAATCCGCTGCCTCCGTGCCATTGCCCGCGTACAGCTCTGTGCTGTCCGGTGCGGTAATCGTCAGCCTGAGCGAGCCTTTTTCCACGGAAAAATGGACCTGCAGCACATCGCCCTTTTGCAGCTCAAGCGTGTGGGTGTCCGTGCCGGTCAAGCGCTCCACATCCAGCAAATAGGAATCCGAATTCTTAACGAACGAGCCGCGAAAGGCATCGGAGCCATGGCTGCCGCGCATGAGGAAAAATACGGCGAGTCCGGCGGCAAGCAGCGCCATCAGACAAATGAGAACGGTTTTCCTTTTCATTTCTGTCCGTCCTTTCCTAAGGCAATACCGCATAATGCAAATAGCCGCAAAAAGTGGTATAATATAGATATGGATAAACAACTGAGTCTGTCCGCCCTGAGCGACGAATTATCGCAGGTGCGGACAAAGAAACGAGAATTATTAGGCGAGATTGAGCGCATCGTACCATGGGAGAAATGGATAAGCAGTATCAGGCCGTACTACTACAAAGGAGAGCGCGGCAACAAGCCCTACGATTTGGAACGGATGCTGAGAATCTATCTTGTACAAAATCTGTATAGACGATACCGTACAGCCTTTGTGGTATACTCCTCATCGTCTCCGCGCCCTTTGGCGGCGATTAGCTCGCGTTTAACTTTACGCAGCGCAGTTTCAACTTTCCGAAAACAGCATAGAAAAAACCCTGTATCCATTGAGAATACAGGGTTTTTCATTGGCGGAGAAGGAGGGATTCGAATTACCCGATGTACGTTTTTTTCACGTTTTTTCGAGTGATATCGAATCCGCTAAACCATTGGAAAGCAAGGACTTTTTCAGCCATCCGTAATAGCAAGTATTATCGCGTGATATCGTGGTAAGGGAAAACATAAGGGAAAACTTTTGCTCGGTTTGTGGTTTCCTTTTTCCCGAAAAAACCTTGGAGAAAGTTAATGCAACCATTTGCAACTATCTGCTTGCATCGGCGCTCCGTAGGGCTTTTACGCCACGCTTATCGTAATAAGATGCGAAAATCCTTGCAGTCTGCCGTAATCCGTGTTATTGTGTCGTTGGTGCTTCTACGGGAGTACCAGGGCGCTGCACAAAACGGCAGGCGGTTGGCTTACACCACCCGAAAGGGGGTGGAGCTATGCGTATTACGTTACATATCGGACGGTTCACCGTGACGATCATCGTAAAAAGCAGAAACCGCCACTCTGGCAAGTGACGGTTTCTTTTGAGCTTACTCAAATGTTCCGAATCTGAAAGAGGCTAACCGCTTGTCGCAGCGCCCTTTTATATGCTCATTATATCGCCCGCTCCCTGCTATGTCAAGCATGAGAGCGGGTGTTTTTTATTTTCCCGCCGGATTGATCCCAATTCTAAGAGATACCGCGTCACGCGCTATGGTGTCCTCTATGGCACGGCCTACAAACTCCTCCGGCGTCTCGCCGGTATGCTTTATATGCTCGCTGATCTTTGCAAAGCGTTCCGGCGTTACGAGGGGAGTGGGAGCGTGATCTCCTTCTGCCTGTTCTCCGCTCATGGCGGCGTTTACAGCGCGGTTTATGAAGCCGTTGACGCTTTCCCCTTGCGCATCGGCAAATGCCTTTATAACGTCCTTGCGGCCTTTTTCTACGGTCAGGTTAATACGATCATACGCACTTGCAATCCACTTGTTCTGCGCTTTCTGCTGCGCTTTAGACGCGGGCTTTCTTTCTTCTGCCATTACGCACCCTCCTGCTTGATTCATTAGGGGGGATTTGTTACGGACGCTTCTCCCCTCCCATTGTAGCTATATTATACCGCATAATGCAATATTACGCAATATACAATCTGTACAAATATAATTGCGCAATACTGTTATTTTGCGAATTGCATATCATTGCGCAATATGATAATATATAGACGGTTAAGGGAGAGACCTTGAACAAGTCAAACAGGGCGGCAGACATACTGGTGACAGGACAATGGCCAAGTAGCTGCTACATTCCAGACGCCGCCCGCTCCCTGAAAAAACAAAGGAGGTACACAAGATGAAATGGAATCTCAAGAAGATCATGCTCCGGGCGTGGAGCCTGTACCGCAAGGGCGGCCTTACATTCGGGGAAGCGCTGCACCGGGCATGGTTGTCCGCCAAAGCGGAGCCGATCAACGCCGCGACCGTCGAGAACGCGAAAGCCGCCGCCGGTATCACGGAAGAGGTCAGAACATGGAGCGGATGGCGCGAGCTGGGCTATGAGGTCATGCACGGCAGCAAGGCTCTTTTCGGCTGCGCGCTGATCTGGGGGAGCAAGGGAGACGGTGCGGTATATAACGCCCGATTCTTCGGCGCTTCTCAAGTCCAGGCGATTGCATGAAAAAAGCCCCTTGCCTGACAGCCGACCAAAGCAACAGGCAAAGAGTTTGAAGAACACCCGGAGCGGGTGCAAGTAGATTATACCGCGCCCGCTCTCTCAAATCAAGGAGGATTTAACATTGATACGGATAACAAAGATCGAGTCCGTGCTCGGTGATTTCGGTATCCACTATTACCGAAAGCGCACCGAAGAGACAGCAGCGGCTATAAAGGCGATCTCCGCAGCAGTGGGCGAACGGATATTCGGGGATATTCTGACCGCGATAGACGGCGCGGAGAGTGAAGCCTTTAAGGACGGTATCGAGCTGGGGCGCGTGTATCAAGCATCCGGCGTCGGCTCTTATGCGGATTTCAAGAACAAAGTCCGGGAGCTGCTTGAAGAATGCCCGCCGGACGATATAAGCGAGGACTTAGCTAAATTCTTGATGGAGGATGACGAAGATGGGGTATGAGATCGTTTTTATTCTGCCGCTGCTGCTTGCGGCGTTGGCGTCTATGGCTATGTGCTTTGTGAGCATCCTTGCGCAACGGCACGGGGCAAGCGAGAAGATCGCGGCGGACTGCGTCAAGGCCGCGTTTGCTATCGGCGGCGTGCTTTTCAATGGCTTATTTCAGTTGGTTTTGATTCTGCTGGTAAACCTTGCGAACAAATTTTGAGGGAGGTTACAAAAATGAATGATGTGACGATTCAGTACATAAGCCCGCGCATTGGGGATATTTATAAGCCGTTTGTGGATGAAAAGCGGAAATCCGGTTTTTCTACGTAGAAGATCAGCGAGCTTTCCGGTGTTCCGTACAACTTCCTTACAAGGTTCCTTGTCGGTCAAGTTGTCAACCCGTCGTTTGAGTATGTGGCCACGCTCTGCGCGTTCTTTAGCCTGTCGCTTGACACTCTGGCCGGATTGGTGCAGGACGGCGCGGAAGCGGCTACCGGAAGTCTTGAAAACGTTCTTGAAAGCAAGATTCACGCGCTCGAACTCGACAACGCGAAACTTGCCGGAGAAAACATACGGCTTGAATCATTCAATCAACAGCTTTTGCAGATCGTAGGGGGTACGCGGAAATGACAGACGAGCGGAAAGAGCTTATAGAGATGGTAAGCAGCATGACCGATGAGCAGTTTACCAGGTTTCTCGAAATGGCGATACAAGACCCGGAGACGCGTGCGGCGGTCGTTGGTATTCTGGAAAGCGCCGGACTTCTCGACGGGGGCGGTTAAGCCGATCAATATGATAGACGGAGAGCGGGATGCTTGTCCCGCTCTTCTTGCGCTATATCATCCCTTCGTGTGGCACACTCATTTTCCCGGATTTCAGTCGGAAAAATACACCTATCGTTTTCTCGGGGTTTGTGTGGTTCTCACGGCTTTGTCACGGCTTCGCTGGGACGTACTCAGCAGCCGTTTTCTCGGGGTTCGCTCGGGGTTCAATGGTTGATGTTCTCTTGCTTCATCCATGCTTTAACACGTTCTCTCGCGGCTTTCTCGCGGCTTCACGGAGAAATATTCAAGACGGCGATTTCTCTTTGTTCGCTCTTTGTTCGACGGCGTTTTTGATCCTCGCAAACGGGATATTCTCGCCGCTTTGTCGCCGCTTCGCCTTTGCGGGCCTTGCCTGTTTAGGAGAGCAGGAGCGGGACGTGTCGCGGTCGATTTTTCCAGAGCTATTCGTGGAGTAAGAACTTGGCAAAACCCAACGTTCAAAAACTTAATAAAACTTAACATTTAAAACGCCGAGAACTTGAGAAAACCTATATTCAGACCGGCGCGAACCTGTCAAAGCCTTACTTTTGAAAATACTACAAACTACTATATTCGCAGCCGATCGCACCCGCTCGGAAGGTGGGAAAGCGGCTTTTGTGATTGCTCGATCATTTGAAGCTGAAAAAATCATCGCACAAGTCGGAATTGTCAGAGATATAGCCGCTCGTCATATCGGCGACGGCGGAGCGCTGGTTCTCGTAAATGCTCACGATAGATGTTGCAGCCCTAAGACGTACCGCCGCGGGCGTCTTTTCATTTTCCATGATGGACTTTATAACCCCGATGGCTGATTCTACGCTCCCGGCTATACTCTCCATTATCGTTATCTTTGTCTGTTCCTGTATATCTCTGTAAGCCTTGGAAAATTCAAGATCGTCGTGAATGTATGTGTATAGGGTTCTCGGAGAGATCCCCGCTTTTCCTGCTGCCTCCGATAACGTTTTGCTGTCTGCAAGAGCTACCAGAGCGGCGGTTTTCTTTTGGTTATTTGCCATTGCATCATCTCCTTCATACAGTATGCGTCCCGCTCCGGCGACAATAAAACCGAAGCAGGGCGGAAAAATCCGGCAAAAAGCGGAAGAAAACGGTCACGTACCGTAACATACCGTGACGCACCGTTACGAACCGTAGCCGAAGGGTGTGTATTTTATAGAACACCCCCGAAAAGATACTGGTTTCATATAAATTCCTCCGGTTGGCTTGCCTCCGCTTTCCTCCGCGAAATATCCTTCGTGCATTATTCGCCCTGCTCTGGCGTCAGCAAAAAGGGGGAGAGGCAGAAAGAACCGACAAAAGCGGAATCTCCGCTTCTCCAACTTCATCACATTGTTTCAAAGAAGCGATAGTTTCGGATAAAGCCAGAAAAGAAATGGTTGATATTGAAATCGCAATTTTTATAATTCGTTGCAAAATGCTGGTCAATCAGCGTCGGGTATTGCTCCGGGTCTAATTCGTCCCCGGATAGACCACCGAGTTCAGCATATACGGCATTTTCTCTATGATGCTCGCCGCCTGGTTTAGGCTTATCATCGGGTGAGCCTCGCCGAATACAAGCTCGTATGTCTCAAAGTAGTACCGGAAGATTCCGAGAACATCCTCGAGGCTGAAACGGCTACCGCCTATTCGCCGGTATGCGAGCTTTGCTGTGATCGTGAATCTGTCAAAATCAAAAAGCATAAAATCCTCCTCCGAACAAAAAGCGCGGTTTTCTTGCGGCAGAAAGAAAACCATGCTGCCATTGTGATGACCTTTTTGCCCTTTTAACTTTGTTGCCTTATACCCTTATTACCCTTGTAAGTTAAGAGATAAGAGTTAGGAGTTACGAGTTATGAGTTGCTATTAGCAAAATGGTGGGAGTGCTATAGGAGACCTATTTAC
>CABQMM010000053.1 GCA_902465215.1 uncultured Bacillota bacterium | reverse complement strand
AATTTTTCACTTATTCTTCGCACGCCCGGACGCGTGTGCCAACACGCAACAGTGTCTCAACACGCAACAATGCGCCCACACGCAACACTTGGCACGCATTTTGCGACTATCAAGAAGCGCCTCGCCCATCAGCCGCCAAGCGTTCCATCACGGCCGGCCGACCGCCGCCACAGGCCCCAGAATATCGCCTATCTTAGCACGCTTCTTGCGGCCATCAAGAAAAGGTCTCTTCCGTCATTCGCCAGCAAGCAACGATTGGCACGCATTTTGCGGCCTCTCCAACACACAAGTGTCAAGTACCGCCCGGCCGCTGCCTCGGCGGGCGTGCCTTAGCCGACTATCTCGCCGTCCGGTGCGCTTGTGGTTACGATTTCGCAGCGGTCGCCGTTGTCGGCAAAGAGCAGCATGCCCTTGGATTCCATGCCTCTGAGCTGGCGCGGCTTGAGATTTGCAACTACGATAACCTTCTTGCCCACCATTTCTTCCGGCGTGAAGTCCTTTGCGACGCCGCTGATAACCTGACGGCGCTCCGTACCCATCTTAATTTGGAAAACAAGAAGCTTGTCAGCCTTCGGATGCTTCTCCGCCTTTTCGATTACGCCTACACGGAAGTCAATTTTGTCGAAGTCCTCGAATTCGATTGCCGGCTTCAGGTCAAGCGGAATGTTTTCCGGTTCTTTGTCTTTCTTCATGGATTCGCTGATTGCGTACAGCTCTTCCAGTTCCTTTTCGATGTCCAGTCTCGGGAAGATAGCATCGCCCTTCTTCACCTGTTCCTGATACATCATTCCAAACTCAAACGCATCTTCCCATACGACATCCGCGTACCAAAGACCCATCTGCTTGCGGATTTCCTTGGAAGTCGTATGCATGAACGGATAGATCAAAATCGAGATGATGCGGATTGTCTCTGCGAGGTTGTGCAGAACCGTGTCCAGAGCAGCCTTTGCCGCCGGGTCGGTGTCTGCGGTCTTTGCAAGCACCCAAGGCGCTTTTTCATCGATATATTTGTTTGCGCGGCGAACGACAATCCAGATTTCTTCCAGTGCCATGTTGAACGCAAACTTGTCCATCTGTTCTTCCACCTTCGAAGCAGCGCCGACTGCAATAGCACGAAGGTCTGCGTCGATATCGTCCATCGCCGACGAAACCGCATCCGGAACCGTGCCGCCGTTATATTTTTCGATCATGGAAACGGTTCTGGAAACAAGGTTCCCGAGGTCGTTTGCAAGGTCGTAGTTCATTCTCTTGAGCATTACTTCGTTGGTGAAAATGCCGTCCTGTCCGAAGGTGTATTCGCGAAGCAGGAAATATTTTAAAGCATCGATGCCGTATCTTTCAATCAGGATAACCGGGTCGATAACATCCGAACCCTTGGCAGCTTTGGACTTGGAAACTTTTTCACCGCCCATCAGGAGCCAGCCGTGACCGCGCACCTGCTTCGGAAGCGGAAGCCCCGCACTCATAAGCATTGCCGGCCAGATGATGCTGTGGAATCTTACGATTTCCTTGCCCACAAGGTGAACATCAGCAGGCCAGTATTTGTCGTAAAGCTCCGGATCATCCGGATAGCCGAGCGCTGTGATATAGTTTGTCAAAGCGTCAAGCCATACGTAGATTACATGCTTCTCGTCAAGCGGAACCGGGATGCCCCAGTCGAACGTTGAACGGGAAATGCAAAGGTCGTCAAGGCCCTGATTGATGAACGAAATCATTTCGTTTCTGCGGCTGTCAGGCTGCAGGAAATCCGGGTTTTTGTCAAAAAGCTCAAGCAGCGCCGGAGCGTATTTGGAAAGCTTGAAGAAATAAGCTTCTTCCTTCGCAGGCTGAACCGGTCTGCCGCAGTCCGGACAGCAGCCGTTTACAAGCTGGCTTTCCGTCCAAAAGCTTTCGCACGGCGTGCAGTAAAGCCCCTCGTACTCGCCCTTGTAAATATCGCCGTTTTCGTAAAGCTTCATAAAAATATCCTGAACACGCTTGATGTGGCGCGGCTCGGTCGTTCTGATAAAGTCGTCGTTGGAAATCTCCATCTTCTCCCAAAGCTTCTTGATTCCATCTACGACTTCGTCAACGTAAGCCTGTGGGGTTACGCCTTTTTCGTCCGCAATCGTCTGGATTTTCTGTCCGTGTTCATCGGTTCCCGTAAGGAATCTTACATCATATCCGCAGAGTCTCTTGAATCTTGCCATGGCGTCCGCCATTACCGTGCAATATGTGTGTCCGATGTGCAAGTTGGAACTCGGATAATAAATCGGTGTGGTGATGTAATAAGTTCCTTTTTTTGCTGTCATACTATTCTTCCTCCTCATTCTCCTGCGAACATGCTTTGGTCATAACCTTGTCCGTCAGCGCGATAAGCGCAACCCCTGCAGCAAGAAATGCCGCCATAGTTCTGCCTACGGTTTTTACAACCTTTTTACCGTTCTTTTTCTTTGGCTCGTCAGCCTTGATGATTCCTGTTTTCATCCGTATACCTCCTGTGCTGTACATAATCCACGATTAAGTTCGCAGCTTCCTCTTCACTGATATAACTGCTGTTGATTGCCAGATTATAGTTCTTGAATTCACCCCATTTTTGTCCTGTGTGATAGTTGTAGTAATTCAGTCTGGCTTTATCATAAGTTGCAATAATGTCCTTAACCTTCGCCTCGTCGTCTCCGTAAACTTCAACCGCACGCTTCAGTCTGTCTTCATATTCTGCATAAATAAATACATTCGTAACGCCCGGCATGTCGCGGAGCACATAGTCTGCGCATCTGCCGACGATAACCGCTTTATCGGTGTCCCCGATTTCCTTGATAACCTGAAACTGTGCTAAAAACAGCTTTTCGTTTACAGAAAGCGGGCTGCCGCTGACGCCTTCGTTAAAGCTCAGAGCAGACGCCAGATTGTACGCGAAGCTACTCTTTGCCTTAAGCTCGGTTCCTTCCATCAATTCTCTGGAATAGCCGCTCTGTTCTGCGGCCATATCCAGGATTTCCTTGTCATAAAACGGTACATTCAGTTTTTCCGCCAAAATTTTTCCTATAATTCTTCCGCCGCTTCCATACTGACGACTGATCGTTACAATTTTTCTCATGCTTCCTCCTCGTCTCCCACAAAGGCTCTGTAGATTGCCCGGATTGCCTTTTCAAAGTCTTTGTTCTTCACGCCGACAATGATGTTCATTTCACTGGAGCCCTGCTCAATCATTCGAATATTGACACCCGCATCCGCAAGCCCTTCAAACAGTGTTGCCGAAACCCCCTGCCTATAGGACATTCCGTGACCTACGGTTGCTATCAGTGCCATATCCTCAAAAACGTCAATGCTGTCCGGGCGGAGTCTTGCGCGGAATTCATCCAGCACTTCTTCCAGTCTTCCGTTGATTGCCTTATTCGACATCACAACCGAAACGGTATCAATTCCGCTCGGCAGATGTTCAAAGTTTATGTCAAAATCATCTAAGATATCCAGAATTTTTCTAACGAATCCTCTCTCGCTGCTCATCATATTCTTGTAAATTGCCACAACCGTAAAGTCTCTGTTTCCGGCAATTCCCGTTATGATGCGGTTTTCATCGTTTTCAAAGCTTTCTGAAACCTCTGCAGTGATGAAAGTTCCCGGATCCTCCGGCTTATTCGTGTTGCGGATATTAATCGGAACGTTTGCCATTCTCGCAGGGTAAATCGCATCTTCGTGCAGGACGCTGGCGCCCATGTAAGACAGCTCGCGGAGCTCTTTATATGAAATTTCACGAATCTGCTTCGGGTTCGAAACGATTCTCGGGTCTGCCATTAAGAAACCCGATACATCCGTCCAGTTCTCATAAACATCCGCTTTAACTGCTCTTGCTACCAGTGCGCCCGTAATATCCGAGCCGCCGCGTGAGAAGGTCTTAATCTTTCCGTCCGGCGTGCTTCCATAGAATCCCGGAAGGACTGCTCTTTCGTGCTTCGCCAGTTCTTCACGGAGTGCCGCATCGGTCTCCTCGGTGAGAAGTCTTCCTTTTTCATCGAACTTAATCAGTCCTGCGGTATCCACAAAATCATACTCTAAAAATGCCGCAACCAGAATTGCATTCAGATATTCGCCTCTGGATGCAATATAGTCTGCGGAAGGATTGTTTCTGAGGTTTTCACGAATCTCATCAAAATGTTTCAGCAGATCGACCTTCACTCCGAGATTGATTTCCACTGCCATGTAGCGGTCTGCCACAACCTGAAAAAGCTGATCGTAAGGCAGATTATGCTCGATATGCGTTTTGCACAGATATAAAATATCCGTAATCTTGCTGTCTCCTTCAAATCTCTTTCCCGGTGCCGATACCACAATATATTTTCTGTCCGGATCGTGCCGGATAATTTCCTTTGTTTTCGTCAGTTGTATCCCGTCTGCCACGGATGAGCCGCCAAACTTCGCGACCTTAATGCCCATAACTCTACCTCCTGATTTTTTGCAACCTGCCATACCGTGGGCTTGTCACATATGTATCCTATTATTTTATACCAAAATTCGCCTGATTTCAAGCCTTTGGCTTCCTTAAATCCTCTAAAAGTTCCTCGTTGAGCGTCTGCTGTGCCTCTTCAATTTCATTTTCGCTGTTCAGGTCGACAATCTGCGTCACCCAGACCCTGGAGCGATACCAGCTTTCAGAGATTGCATGAAGGAGTGCCTTCGTGCAGAGCGGTGCTTTCTCGTGTGCGCGTATCAGATACACGCGGACAATCAGCCCCGTCCTTGCCGCCTTAATCTCAAAAACGCTTTCCTTCTGTCCCGCTCTAACCAAAGCATCGTGAAGATGCTGTGAAACATATTCGCAAATCGTCGTTTTGCTCTCTTTATCACAGATCATATAAAACGACGTCGCCGCCACGCACGCCAAAGCCGTCGCAATGATATCACCGAAGGCCGGCGTGACTGCGTAATACATAATCATGCCTAAAAACAGCCCAATCCACTTAATTCTTCCCAAAAGATCTACTCGTTTTCTTACTCTTGCTTCTTCCATATTCTGTCCTCTCGTTTTGATATATTTATTATATTCGCAAAGGCCCGTTCTGGCAATATGTCTTTTCATTTTAGCCGGAATATGATATACTGTTGACAATATTGGAGGTAAAGATATGAAACTGATGAAACCTTTGAATAAATACTTTGACCACACGCTTCTGAAGCCGGAGGCAACCTCTGCGCAGATTGACAAGCTCTGTGAAGAAGCGCGCGAGTACGACTTCTATTCCGTATGCGTCAACAGCTGCTATGCGGCGCGCTGCATGGAAAATCTCCGCGGTACGGACGTGAAAATCGCTGCCGTTGTTGGATTCCCTCTAGGTGCCTGCACAACTGCCACGAAGGCTTTTGAAACGGAAGAGGCTTGCAAAGACGGTGCTTCCGAAGTGGATATGGTTCTGAATGTGGGTGTGTTTAAGGACGGAGATTACGACTATATCCGCGAAGACATTTATGCGGTCGTGGAAGCGGCGGCGAAATACAATGCCATCGTCAAAGTTATCCTTGAAACCTGTCTGCTTTCGGATTCTGAAATTGAAGAAGCCTGCAGGCTGGCAAAAGAAGCCGGAGCACATTTCGTGAAGACATCAACCGGTTTTAACTCTGCAGGCGCTACGGTCGAAGATGTTGCCCTAATGAAAAAAACAGTCGGCGATGCTCTTGAGGTAAAAGCAAGCGGCGGAATCCGCGATTACGCACAGGCAATGGCGATGATCGAAGCCGGTGCCGATCGGCTTGGAGCGTCCGCTTCCGTTGCAATTATGGAGGTGTATGAAAATGAACATAACTAAGAAAGGCTCTTTTTTTAAGGCGTTATTCTGCATTCTTATCGCGCTGACCTGCCTGTTCGCGCCCCAGCTCGGACTTGCTGAGCCCGGCGATAAATGGCAGTACGCCGGTGTGATTGTCGGTGGACTTGCAGCAATCGCTTACTTAAAAAAATGTTTTGAACGCCGCTGAATATTTGGATTTTAAAAGGCTGTCTGCACGACAGCCTCTTTTTTATTCGTTCACATTACCGATGTGAATTTCAGGATTCATTTCTTTCGCGAACTCCAGAACCTCTTTCGCCTCCGAAATCGGAAAGACAACCCTTTTGGTCATGATATCCTTCATAAAATGCAGTCCGTACTGTTTGCAGTCCGGTGAAAGTTCTTTGTGAATCTCCTTGATTTCTTCCCATGGCCATACTTCTTTATATTGATAAAAGATAACGTCATACCTCACGACAATTCCCTCTTCACTGACAACGGTCTCTTTGCTCAGAAGCATTGCCGCAATCATGACCGCACCGATCAGACCCGCATAAATAGAGGGTCTGATGATGCCAAGTCCAATGAAAAACAAACCTGCCGCAATGGCGGCAATACGCGTTGATTTACGGGTTTGCCTGGTATCAATGGAAATATACTCTTTCATTATTTTGCCGCTTTCTTTGCTGCTGCAAGTTCCGCCTTTTTCTTAGCTTTTGCAGCCTTGAGTTCAGCGCCTCTTAATCCATCGTATTCTTTATACTTAATGCCTTTTCCGAATGCGGTAATTACAACGGCAAGCACCGGGTTAATAAGGTTAACGAATGCATAAGGCATAAATGCAAAGTTGTGAACGCCGAGTGTCGCAGCCTGATAAGCGCCGCATCCGTTCCAAGGAATCATCGGTGACCACAGAGTTGCACCGTCTTCTGTCGTTCTGGACAGGAAAGATCTCGAAAGATCTCTCTTATCGAATTCGTCTCTGAACATGCGGGAAGGAATCATGATTGCAAGGTACTGGTCAGTCAGAATCACGTCGCAGATGATACCTGTGATGATGGTTGCAGCAACAAGGCTTGCTGTGGATTTCACTCTCTTAACGATTCCGCCCATAAGGGATTCCACGAATCTGCACTTTTCCATCATTCCGCCATATGCAAGCGCGAACATGATTAAAGAAATGGTCCAAAGCATGGAGTCAAGGCCGCCTCTGTTGAGAAGGCTGTCTGCATATTCGTTTCCTGTTTCGATTGAGAAACCTGCCTGAAGTCCGATAAGCACATCAGGAACGGATGCGCCCTGCGCAAAGATTGCAATTACAGCCGCAACTGCTGCAGCGAGAAGAAGTGACGGGATCGCCGGGATTCTCTTAATTGCTGCGAAAATGACAACCAGTACAGGGATCATAATCCACGGTGACAGATAGAAATTGTCAGCAATCGCATCCATAATTCCCTGTGCGAGGGTTGCATCATAACCGGATGTATCAATTACGACGAAACCTACGATTAAGTAAAGTACGAATGAAATACAGAAGCTCGGAACCGTTGTCGTCATCATAGCACCAACGTGGTCGTACAGCGGTGTTTCAGCTGCAGCGGCCGCTACGTTTGTTGAGTCGGATAACGGAGAGAGCTTATCGCCAGTATAAGCACCTGCGATAATCATGCCTGCCGCCAGAGGAGCGGAGATTCCAAGACCCATAGCAACGCCCATAAGTGCTACGCCTACTGTACCGGATGCTGTCCAGGAAGAGCCTGTTGCAAGACCAACGATTGCCGTAAGTACCAGACCTAATGCAAGGAATACGCTCGGTGAGATAAATTTAAGGCCGTAGTATACCATTGCCGGCATCGTTCCTGCCCATACCCATGAACCGATGAGCATACCTACACATAAAATGATAACGAGCGCCTCTACTGCACTCTTGATGCTGTCAAGCGCACCCGTGATAATGGCATCCCATTTGTATCCGCAAGCTGCTGCAACGAACGCTGTTACAACACATGCAAGTACCAGCGGAATATGAGGATCCATTCCCCACAATACAGTTCCAACAATCATAAAGACCATGATTGCTGCAACCGGAATCAGTGCTTCCCATACCTTAGGCATGCGTGGTTGTTTTGTTTCTGACATATTTTTGCCTCCTAGAATTAATATAATA
>CABQMM010000052.1 GCA_902465215.1 uncultured Bacillota bacterium | reverse complement strand
GTACATCCGTATAAGCGGAAGGATCCGTCACGATTTCGAAGCTGTCTTCATTAACGATCATATCGTCAGCGCCTGCTTCCAATGCTGTTTCCATTAAAGCATCTTCATCAACAGCATCTGTCTTTTCAATCAGAATGATGCCTTTTCTGGAGAACATATAGGATACACATCCCGGTGTTCCAAGATTTCCGCCGTACTTATCAAAAGTTGATCTTACGGACGAAGTCGTTCTGTTTGTGTTATCGGTAAGAGCCTCTACGATAACTGCAACTCCGCCTACGCCGTAGCCTTCAAAGCTCAGCTCTTCGTATGTTTCACCGGCAAGTTCTCCGGTTCCTTTTTTAATTGCTCTTGTGATGTTATCGTTAGGCATGGAAATAGCTTTCGCCTTTTCGATTGCCAGTCTTAATGTTGCGTTGTACTCGGGATCTCCACCGGCTTTAGCTGCTACTGTAATTGCTCTTGCATATTTTGTAAACATTGCGGCTCTTTTCGAGTCCTGTGCGGCCTTTCTGCCTGCGATTGTACCGTGTCTTCCCATGGAGACACCTCCTAACTTATTTGATTTTTTTCTTTTAATTCAGTTATTATACCACCGTTGTGCCGCAGTTTCAAGAGCTTTGTTTCAGACTCTCTGTTTTACCCGATTTTAAGAGTTATGTGCCTATACGCTGAGATTCTTGTGCGCAGTCGCCATCATCAGCTTGATACGATTTAACTGGTTGACATTGCTGGCACCCGGGTCGTAGTCGATTGCCACGATGTTCGCTTTCGGGAAGCGCTCGCGGATTGCCTTCATCATGCCTTTTCCTGTCACATGGTTCGGCAGACACGCAAAAGGCTGCAGGCATGCAATATTCGGAACGCCGTCCTTAATCAGCTCTATCATTTCACCGGTCAGAAGCCATCCTTCTCCGCACTGATTTCCGGTTGAAGCGATTGCGGAAGCTTCTTCCGCGGTCTTTTCGATATGACCCGGCTCTGTGAAGCGCCTGCTGTTTCGAAGCGCCTTTCTCATCGGTTTTCTGAACCATTCTATCGCTTCAATGCCAATTTGATTCATTTTATACTGCTTGTATGAACCTGACAGCTTTTCGTAATTGAATTTTTTGCTGTACATCCCGTAAAGGAAGAAATCGATTAAATCGAGAACTACTGCTTCTCCGCCCTCTTTTTCAATAATATCCACGATATTGTTATTTGCATCCGGATGATATTTTACAAGAATCTCGCCGACAACGCCAACCTTTGGTTTCACAATATTTTTCAGCGGAAGCGCATCGTAATCCGCCACAATCTGCGAAATCAGCTTCTTGTAAGTGCTGAGCTTTCCATCCTTGCAGTTTTGGAAAATTGCGGATTCATATTTCTTCATAATCGCTTCGGCAGAACCCGGCACTTCCTCGTAAGGTCTGGTTGCATACAGAAGACGCTGAAAAAGGTCTCCGTAAACTGCCGCCATGATTAAGCGTTTTCCCATATTCATATCAATTTTAAAGCCCGGATTTGCTTCCAGACCAACCATATTAAAGGACACAACCGGAACCTGTTCCATGTTTAAATCCTTCAGTGCTTTTCTGAGCAAAGCGATATAGTTGCTGGCTCTGCATCCGCCTCCTGTCTGCGACATAACCAAAGCGGTTCTGTCAAGATCATAGTTCCCGGATTTCAGGGCGCTTATCATCTTTCCAAGCGTAACCAGCGTCGGATAGCAGGCGTCGTTATTGACATATTTCAGCCCTTCGTCGATTGCGTGTTTATCCACAGTCGGAATCACAACTGCATTATACCCACTTTCTCTGAGCGCAACCTCCAGATACTGGAAGTGAATCGGGGACATCTGCGGAATCAGCAACGTGTAATTTTCTCTCATCTCTTCTGTGAAAAGCTTTCTTTCAAAAGGCTTTTCGCAATGCTGCGCTTTTACACCATTTTTGTCGCGTTCTTCCATTGCAGCCTTCAGCGAACGAATTCGGATTCGAATTGCGCCAAGATTGTTGCCTTCGTCTATTTTCAAAACCGTATAGAGTTTGTTGGAATGCTCCAAGATTTCCTCTACTTCATCCGTAGTCACCGCATCGACGCCGCAGCCGAAGGAATTCAGCTGCACAAGTTCCACGCCGTCGGTTCTCCCCGCAAAATCCGCAGCCTTATACAGTCTGGAGTGGTAAACCCACTGATCGAGAACGCGGATTGGTCTTGGGAGATTTCCCATCTTGCACACGGAATCCTCAGACAAAACAACCATATCAAAAGAAGTAATCATTTTATCGATGCCGTGGTTAATCTCCGTATCCAGATGATACGGTCTGCCGGAAAGAATGATTGCTTTTTTATTGTGCTCCTTTGCGAAGTCCAAAGCTTTCTTTCCTTCGTTTTCCACATCTCTTTTGAAACTCTGCTGCTCCTGCCTTGCTGCATGGACAGCTTCGCGGATTTCTTTCTTGGAGATTCCTTTCGCCTGAAGAACCTCATACATTCTCTTAATCAGCCGCTCGTCATTATCGTACGGAACGAACGGATGCGAAAATTCCACACCATATTCCTCAAAAACATCGTTCATATTATTGGCGATGACTTCCGGATAGGTTGCAACAATCGGACAGTTGTAATGGTTCTGCGCGCTTTCATCCTCTATCTGTTCATAGTTTATGCAAGGATAGAATATCCACTTTTCTCCCATTTCCACCAATGTCTGTATGTGCCCATGCACAAGCTTCGCGGGGTAGCAGGCAGTATCCGATGAAATCGTGTCCATGCCCTTTTCATACAGTTCCTTTGAGGACATCGGAGAAAGTACCACGCGGTACGAAAGCTTCGTAAAGAAAGTAAACCAAAACGGATAGTCCTCGTATAGATTCAAAACACGCGGAAGCGCAACGCTGCCCCGCTTTGCTTCCTCTGCCACAAGCGGATCATATCCAAATAATCTTTTCAGCTTATATTCATATAAGTTCGGCAAATCTTTTCCTGCCTTGGCTTTTCCCTCGCCCTTTTCGCAACGATTGCCTGTGATATATCGCTCTTTATCATTGAATTTCGTAATCGTCAGCATGCAGTGATTTTCGCAGCCGTTGCATCTTGTGTTGCTGCTGCCTGCCGAAAATTCCTTCACTTCGTCGAGAGAAAGAATCGTCGAGTGATGTCCGTATTCCCAATTTTTCATGGAATTCAGCGCGCAGCCGTAAGCGCCCATGATTCCTGCGATGTCCGGACGCACAACTTCTTTTCCAAGCACCTTTTCAATTGCGCGCAGCACGGATTCGTTGAGGAAGGTTCCTCCCTGAACAACGATTTTATCTCCGGCCTCATCCGGATTTCTGAGCTTGATTACTTTATACAAGGCATTTTTTATTACGGAATAGGATAATCCTGCCGCAATATCTCCGATGGACGCGCCTTCCTTCTGTGCCTGTTTTACCATGGAGTTCATGAAAACCGTGCAGCGCGTTCCCAAATCTACCGGGTTCTGAGACAAAAGTCCCACTCGCGCAAACTCTTCCACCGGCATATCTACCGACTTCGCGTAGGTTTCGATGAAAGAACCACAGCCGGAAGAGCACGCTTCATTCAGCATGATGCTGTAAATCGCATGGTCTTTGATACGCATGCACTTCATATCCTGTCCGCCGATGTCGAGGATGAAATCCACACCCGGAAGAAATTCTTCTGCCGCCTTATAATGCGCCATCGTCTCGATAATGCCGTAGTCCGCTTTAAAGGCAGCCTTAATTAAACCCTCACCGTAACCGGTAACCGTTGTATTTGCAATATAGGTATCCTGCGGCAGCATGCAATAAAGCTCGTTGAGCATGATTTTTGTCGCTTCCAGAGGATTACCCTCATTATTTCTATAAAAAGAATAGACCAGATTTTCGTCCTGATCGATTAATGCCGCTTTCGTGGTTGTAGAACCGGCGTCAATTCCAAGGAACAAAGGTCCCTTGCAGCTTCTCAGTTCTTTTCTTTTGATTTTCGCCTTTTCGTGGCGTGCCTTAAAGGCTTCGTACTCTGCCTCATCTTTAAACAGCGGTTCTACCCTCTTGGTCTGTGAATCCGCCAAAGGATCGACGGATTTTACGCGGTCAAGAAGCTGGCTGAGCTGTACATCCGGCTCTTTTTCTGCCATATAAGCCGCGCCGATTGCAACGAAATACTTTGAATTTTCCGGAAAAATCACTTCCTCCGGCTTCAGTTCCAAAGTCTCGATAAATCGCTTCCTGAGCTCGGACAGATAAGTCAGAGGTCCTCCGAGGAAAGCCACATTGCCCTTGATTTTATGACCGCAGGCAAGTCCGCTGATTGTCTGATTGACAACCGCCTGAAATATGGACGCTGCCAGATTTTCGATTGGAGCGCCTTCATTTATCAACGGCTGAATGTCTGTTTTCGCGAAAACACCGCAACGTGCCGCAATCGGATAAATGATTTTATAATCCTTTGCAGCCTCGTTCAGGCCGTTTCCGTCTGTATTTAAAAGAATCGCCATCTGGTCGATAAACGCTCCGGTACCACCTGCACAGGTACCGTTCATTCTCTGTTCAACCGTACTTCCGAAATATGTAATTTTGGCATCTTCACCGCCCAGTTCAATGACAACATCGGTCTGTGGTATCAGTTTCTCTACTGCTAATGAGCAAGTTACAACCTCCTGCTCGAATCGCGCCCCGATTTTGTCCGCGAGCGACAGCCCGCCGGAGCCGGTGATAACCGCCTTTACTGTTAAATCGCCTTTCTCGGCTTTTAATTGCTCTAAAAGTTCACTGACTTTGCTGAAAACACTTGACATATGTCGTTCATACCTTTGATAAAGCATGGTTCCGTTTTCATCAAGCAAAACCAGTTTTACAGTTGTCGAGCCTACATCAATTCCCAGTCTCATATTGTTCCTCTTACTTCGTAGTATTTTTGTTTTCTATAATGAATTTTAATATTTCTTTAAAATTTTACAAATTTTCACCTTGTAATTTTACCACCAAAGCCCGTTAAAATGACGCTAAAATTGGGCTAAAAAAGTTGGCAGGTCTTAACTGTAATGTTTTCGATTGCCTATTCCCATAATTTTTAGTATACTGAAGATATGAAATGTACAATACGCAAAAGAACATGGAAGGCAATTTACCGCCTTCTCGATAAAGTTTCTCCCATAGGCGGAGACTGCGGCAGGCTTTGCGGTGCAATCTGCTGCACCTGTGGGGATTCCTGCGAAGAGGAGCTTGGAATTTATCTTTATCCCGGCGAAGAAAAAATCCACAGCAGAAAGGATGACTGGCTGACATGGACTGTGGAAAATGCCGAAGATTTTGAATTTCCCGATTCCTGGGGCGGCAATGTTTATTTCGTAAAATGCAAGACGCCCCCGTACTGCCCCAGAACGCAAAGACCGTTTCAGTGCCGGACTTATCCCCTATCGCCCTACCTTACGAAGGACGGAATTTTAGAGCTTGTTTATAACGACGAAGAACTGCCTTATACTTGCCCTTTGATTGAGGAGGAAATCCCTCTGAACGACGATTTTGTGAAGGCAACTTACACGGTATGGAAGCATTTGGTATGCGACCCGTATATCCGCGATTTGGTCGAAGAAGATTCAAGAGCGCGTGACGAATCTGAGGCTCTCGATTCGGACTTTGAAATTTAAGACTACTTTTCAAAAAAAGCAGAACAGCCGTTTTGGGGTCGACTGTTCTTTTTTTGTATATTATTTTACATATTGACAATTTCTTTTTTATACAGATGGCGCAGCATAATCGCACTGTATGTCAGTCCCAGAATCTCTGCAAGCGGGAAGGATGCCCACGACAGCGTTACACCGCCGATTCGGATTAAAATATACGCCAGCGGCAAAATACCGATAAGCTGTCGGATTACCGAGCAAAGCAGGCTGTACACGCCGTGCCCCGTACCTTGAAAGAGCGTTCCTGTAATAATACCGAACGCTGCCGGGATGAAACATAAGCTGATAATGCGAAGCGCCGGAACTCCAATCCGAAGCATTTCATCGGATGCCTTGAACATCTGCAGGAGCTGCGATGGAATCAGCTGGAAGATTAAAACTCCGAGAGCCATTACCATTACTGCAATCTTCAGCGCTTCTTTATATGCCTGCATGAGTCTGTCTTTATCTCTGGCACCGTAGTTGTAGCCCATAATCGGCATTGCCCCTTGGTTCAAGCCGAATACCGGCATGAATACGAAGGACTGAATCTTAAAGTATACGCCCAGAACCGCAACTGCTGTCGTCGAAAAGTCAACCAGAATCTTATTATAGAAGATAATCATAACCGATCCAATCGACTGCATTACGATGGACGGAAGGCCTACTTTATAAATGTCCGCCACGATTTTCCAGTCAATCTTGAAGCCCTTTACCGTAAGCGTTACCAGATGGTCGCCTTTGAAAGTGATAAATGCTCCCATCGTCATGCCGCAGACCTGACCGATTACCGTTGCAATCGCCGCACCCGCTACGCCCATCTTCGGTGCTCCGAGCAGACCGAAAATCAGAATCGGGTCTAAGATGATGTTGACAACCGCACCTGTCAGACTGCAAGCCATCGGTCCAATCATATTGCCTGTCGCCTGCAGGATCTTTTCAAAAACAACCTGCATATTCAGGAAAAACGAGCCGATGCATACGATTGCCATATATTTTACCGCTTCTTCATAGATGTAGCTTCCTTTATCCGCATAACCGGAAACGAAAATTCCCGTAAAGAAGACTCCTATAATTAAAAATACAAAATAGTTTAAAAGCCCGATTCTAAGCCCCGTGCTTGCCGCCTGATCGGCCTCTTCCTGCTTCTTTGCCCCTAATTTTCTGGCAATCAGGGAGTTGATTCCGACACCGCTTCCCACGGAGAGGGCGATAATCAGCATCTGAATCGGATTGATAATCGATACCGCTGTCAATGCGTCTTCACTTATCTGCGCTACGAAAATGCTGTCTACAATATTATACAGCGCATTGATTGTCATTGATAATATTGCGGGCCATGCCATTTCAATCAAAAGTTTTTTGATCGGCATGACACCCATTTTGTTTACATGTGCTTTCTCTTCCATTCCTACCTCTGATTTCTTTTTCTTTTATTCTTTCATATCACGAAATTATATTATATAATATCATGTTTACAAATTCAAGATTTATGGTATGATATTCCTTGTGAAGTTTTGGTGATAAAGCAAATTCACATTTTCATAAGAAAGGATTTTTTATGGCTACAAGATTAGAAGAAATAGAAGCAAGAAGAATATTCGGAATTATCTCCCACCCTGACGCAGGTAAGACGACTCTGACCGAAAAGCTGCTGCTGCACGGCGGCGCCATTCGCGAGGCCGGTACGGTAAAAGCGCGGCGAAACAGCAAGTTTGCAACCTCCGACTGGATGGAAATCGAAAAGCAGAGAGGCATTTCCGTTACTTCTTCTGTAATGCAGTTTGAATATGCAGGCAAAGTGATTTCCATTATGGATACACCCGGACACAACGACTTCGGCGAAGATACTTATCGTATTCTGACCTCCGTTGACAGCGCGGTGATGGTCATCGACGGCGCGAAAGGTATTGAAGCGCAGACAAAGAAGCTGTTTAAGGTCTGCTCCATGCGCGGCATTCCGATTTTTACTTTTATCAACAAAATCGACCGCGAAACCAAAGATCCATTCGACCTCGTGCAGGAACTGGAAGATGTTCTGGGGCTTCCTTCCGTTCCGGTTACATGGCCGATCGGCAACGGACTGAATTTTGAGGGAATTTACGATATTCTGAAAAACGAAGTGCATCTGTATAAGGCAGGTAAAACGATTACCCTCGCCGAAGACGGTGTTTTCGGACCGGAACTTGAATCCGAGATTGCAGGATACAATCTTTCTGCCCTTCGCGATGAGATTGAGCTGATTCAGGGCGCGGGAAATGATT
>CABQMM010000051.1 GCA_902465215.1 uncultured Bacillota bacterium | reverse complement strand
ATAAAGGAGGTTATTTGTATTCCACAAGTGGAGAATTTTGAGGATGTGTTAACACACGCGTGTGAGATTAGCAAAGCGCAAGAGATAACGCATAGTAAAACAAAAAAAGATTTTAAAAGAGACTTGATAAGATGCAGTAATTTAGCAAGACGACTCGAACAATGCCGATTCAACAAAGATAAGCTTTGGACAAAGATTCCGAAAAATAGCTTTAAACAGTTTGGAAATGGTTCGGCACGAATAAAAAAATAGAAATACATAATGGAGGAATCACATGGCTTTCGATGCAAAAAAAGTAAAAGGCGATATTATAAAATGGATTAGAGACTGGTTTGAAATAAACGGAAAGGGCTGCAATGCGATTGTGGCAATCTCGGGTGGCAAGGACAGTTCAGTTGTGGCGGCACTTTGCGCAGAAGCACTTGGCAAGGACAGAGTTATCGGTGTATTGCTTCCGAAGGGCGAGCAGTTTGACATTGATGTGTCGCTGGCTCTCGTGGAGCATTTAGGAATTAAACACTATGTAATCAATATTGAGGACTGTTTCAACGGCCTGATTTCAGAAATCAAGAAAGCAGCGGGAGAAGATGCGATTCAGACGCAGACGATTACCAACCTGCCGCCGCGCCTCAGAATGGCGGCAACCTATGCGGTTTCGCAGTCGTTTAACGGACGCGTGGCAAACACTTGCAACCTTTCGGAGGATTGGGTCGGTTATGCGACAAGATATGGCGACGGTGCCGGAGACTTCAGTCCGCTCAGCAAGCTGACGGTGCAGGAAGTAAAAGCAATCGGAAGAGAGCTTGGGCTTCCTTCGATGTTTGTGGACAAGACTCCGATTGACGGCCTGCAGCCGAAGACCGACGAAGAAAACCTCGGATTCACTTATGCAGTGCTCGACCATTATATCCGCACGGGCGAAATCGACGATGAGCAGACGAAAGCAAGAATCGACCGCCTGCACGAACTGAACGCGTTTAAAATCAGGTTCATGGACTGCTTTGAATACGAACCGGAGAAAAACTAAGTGTTTTGCGGGGCGCGGTCAAAGAGCAATAATTTTGTAATATTTTCGTAAGAAACTCGTGAGGGCATTTGTAATAAATGCCCTTTATAGTATAACGAGAAGGGGACGGAGAGAAAAATGGATCAAAATCAAATCAACATTCTGGTCTGCGACGATGATAAGGAAATCGCAGGCGCTATCGAAATTTATCTCAGAAACGAAGGCTATCGGGTTTTTAAGGCATATGACGGGATTCAGGCTTTGGAAATCGCCAGAAAGGAGCCGCTTCACTTGATTATCATGGACATCATGATGCCGAAAATGGACGGCGTGCAGGCGACCATGAAGCTCAGAGAGGAGCAGAACATTCCGATTATCATGCTTTCCGCAAAGTCCGAGGATTACGACAAAATCACGGGGCTGAACGTGGGGGCGGACGATTATGTGACGAAGCCTTTTAACCCGCTGGAGCTGATTGCCAGAGTCAAATCGCAGCTCAGGCGCTATGTACGGCTTGGCAGCCTTTCGGGACAGAACGAAAGCCGCAGCGGCATCTACACCACAGGGGGACTGGTGATTGACGACGGGCAGAAATCCGTAACACTGGACGGGGAGCAGATTCCGGTGACGCCGACCGAATACGGGATTCTGAAGTTTTTGACCTCGAATGCCGGAAAGGTTTTCAGCATCGAGCAGATTTACGAGGCGGTCTGGAATGAGCCTGCATACAGTGCGGAGAACACTGTGGCGGTACATATTCGAAGAATCCGGGAAAAGATTGAAATTGATCCGAAAAATCCGCAGTATCTGAAAGTCGTTTGGGGGATCGGCTATAAAATTGAAAAGATTTAAAATAAGTAGGAGGGGTTTTGATGGACGAAAATATGGTTATCGAAGAAAGACTGAAGCCGGAAACAAAGAGAAACGGACTAAAAATGTTTGACGGTTTTTTATGGGTGTTTACTGTAATCGTCGGCGTGGTGACAGGCATCGCCGGAAGCCTTGCGGTATCGGTTGCAAGCATGAATAATTATGCGACTTTATATAATCAATGGATTGGAACGGATACGGAAATTACGAATGCCGAAGCAAAGGAAGCACTCGAATGGATTATGGTAAGCCCATGGACGGTGTATTTCCAGTCGCCGAAGGCGCAGGATGATTTTCTGAGCAGCATGATTTTGGTATTGACGGGACTTGGCATACTGTTTCTTGCGGGTACTGTGCTTCTGTGCGTTTTTTCCGGAAGATTCAGCCGCGAGGAGGATGGAACAATCCATCTCAATTGGTTCGACCGCATCTGGTCGGAGGTTCATCTTGCACTTTTCTGCTGCGCGGCAGCCGCTGCGGTTATGCTCGCTTATCCGATGGTAGAGATGTGGCCGGGAATTAAAATTTTACCGAGTCTGTATCTGCCGGTACGGGAAAACAATTACTGCTTCGGACCGAACAATACGACGATATTTGTCTTATGCATCGCCGGAATGATTTTGGCGATTGCACTCGCACTAATCTGCTTCGTATCGCTGGTGAAGAAGCTGAAAGCGCATAAATTCTGGGAAAAATCTTTAATCGGAAAGATCTTTCACGGCGTGGGCTCGGGCGTCAGCGCGGGAGTGGGGGCCGTTGTCAACGCGGTCCGTACAACCGATAATTTCATGCTGAAATACGTGGGACTTCTGCTTGGCATGGTATTCCTCGCAATGACATGGATTGGAGCGATTCTTGATTTGGTGCTGATCTTCATTTTTGTACCGAAGAAGGTTAAAAAGTTTCAGGAAATCCGCAGCGGCGTGGACAGAGTAAAGGACGGAGAACTTTCCTATAAGATTCCGGTAGGAACTGACGGAAACGGAAAGCCGGAAACGGAGCTGGATATGCTCGCGGCGGACATCAACTGCATTTCGGATGCTTCGGAGGCGGCAATTCAAAACGAACTCAAGACGCAGAGAATGAAAACTGAACTGATTTCCAATGTTTCGCATGATCTGAAAACACCGCTGACTTCGATGGTTTCCTATATTGACCTTCTGAAAAAAGAGGGTCTGGAAAGCCCAAACGCACCGGAATATCTGAAGATTCTCGATGAAAAGACGGAACGCCTGAAGGTTCTGACCGAGGAGCTTTTTGAGGCTGCGAAGGCTTCCAGCGGAGCGATTCCTGTAAATAAAGAAGCAATCGACCTTGGTTCTCTGGTAAGCCAGAGTCTCGGCGAAATGGACGCAAGGCTCAAAGCTCGCGGACTGGGAATCATCGTGAGCAATGCCTGTGCAGAAAAATCAGGCGCAGAGGAAGAAGAATGCAGCCTCGGCGGAGGACCGAAAGTTATGGCGGACGGGCAGCTTTTATGGCGGGTGATTGAAAACCTGCTCGGAAATGTCTCCAAGTATGCGCTCGAAAACAGCCGTGTTTATGTAAATATCAGACGAACGGACGGAATACTGCTTGAAGTAAAGAATATTTCAAAGGATGCGCTGAATATTTCCGAAGAAGAGCTGATGGAGCGCTTTACCCGCGGCGATGCGTCGAGAAATACGGAAGGAAGCGGACTGGGACTTGCGATTGCAAGGGATTTGGTACGCCTGATGGACGGAAAATTCGATATTACGATAGATGGAGATTTATTCAAGGCTTCGGTTCTGCTTGAGGAAGCGGGCGAAAAGAAATAAAATTCTAAGCTTGAAAATCAGCTTATAAAATAAAACGATTTAAACGAAAGACATATTGCGCAAAAGGCCGTTTTGGTATATAATGTAAAATGACTTTGAAATTTTACACAGGACGGAGGGCGTGATATGTCTTTTTCGGATTTTACGACAGACGATGAATTACTTGCAAAAAGACTGAAGGAAGTAGAAGAAAGCGTGAAGAGCAAACCGCATGAGATGGATGCAAGGCTTGAGGGACGGTATCTTTCCTGCTGCGGAAAAGAAAGAAGCATGACGATGGAATTTCCGGTTTTAGAGTGGGAAGCCAATTACGGAGGCATTTTGCACGGGGGTATCATCTGCACGATGCTTGACCATACGGCGGGCGTGACCGCAATCTGCTTCATGGGAGGATGGACACCGACGGTCGACTTGGATGTGCATTTTCTGCGCTCGGCGAATGTTGGCGATACGCTTATCAGCAAGGCATATATTGAGTTTTGCGGGAGCAGGATTATCCACCTGCGTGCGGAGCTTGTTTCCAAAATGACGGGCAAACAAATCGCTTCGGCGCTTGCGACCTATATAAACCGCTAAAGATTGTGATGAGAGGGCCAAATGCGGGCGGAAAAGATTGCGGAGCCCTGCGGTTTGGTATATAATGAAAAGAGAACGTCTGCGCGGGTGCAGGCGGGCTTTAGATAACAGAAAGGCTAGAATACGAAAATCGAATGAAAAAAATATATACGAAAGATTTAAGAAAAGATATGGAAGTCATCGACTTCTTTATGATAAAAGCCAGCGCGATTAAGACCGGCTCCAACGGCAAGCAATATTGGGACTTGACGCTTGGGGATAAATACGGCGAATTGACGGCGAAAAAATGGGACATCAGCGATCGGGAAATCGAGTCGATTCTGAACATAAAGGAAAAAGACATCGTAAAGGTCAAGGCGCTGATTACCGAATGGGCAGGTCAGCTTCAGATGCGCGTTATGCGGATTCGTCCGGCAGAGGCAAGCGATGAAATCGAAATGCAGGATTTTGTGAAGGCGGCTCCGGAAGAACCGCAGAAGATGTACGACTATATCCTCGCGGCTGCGGAAAAATTTGCGGATAAGGATTTAAAGGCAATCTGCACGAAGGTTTTGACAGACAACCGCGAAAAGCTGATGTATTATCCGGCAGCGCAGAAAAATCACCATGCAGAGCTTGGCGGACTTCTTTACCATACGAAGCGTATGCTGATGACGGGAGAACGCGTCTGCGAGGTTTATACGAATCTGAACCGGGATTTGGTTCTGGCAGGTGTGATTTTGCACGATATGGAAAAATTGAATGAAATCGTGGCGGAGTCCGACGGAATTGCGACAGGCTATTCTTTTGAAGGGCAGCTTTTGGGCCATATCATTCAGGGCGTGAAGTCAATTGACAAGCTGACGCTTGAGCTTGATTTTCCGAGGGAAAAGGCGATTATGCTGGAGCATATGATTCTTTCTCATCATTACGAGCCAGAGTTTGGAAGCCCGAAGAGACCGCTGTTCCCGGAGGCGGAGGTTTTGCACTATCTGGATATTCTGGACGCAAGGATGTTCGATATGGAGGCAGCGCTCGAGGCGACGGAGCCAGGCGGTTTCAGCGATAAGGTGTGGACTTTGGATAACAGAAAACTCTACAAGCCGACAGGCGGGACGGCAGATAAATCTGAAGAAATTTAAGGAGGAAGCAAATGATTAAAGTACCGAAGGAAGTCACGAAAGTATTAAAGACTTTGGGAGAAGCAGGTTTTGAGAGCTATGTGATGGGGGAATGCGTAATTGACTCCCTGATGGGTGAAAAGACCTACAACTGGGATGTTTCAGCGAAGGCAGGCTATGAGGAATTGATTGAGCTGTTCCCTGAGGCAAAGGTACTTAGCGAAAAATACAGCGTTCTGCGGCAGGAACTGATTGACGAGGTCTGTGATGAAAACGGCGAAGTTATCGGCGAAGAAGGAATTATCATCGATATTTCCACCTACAGAACGCGAAATGCAGGCGCTTCCGCGGAGAATGGAAAACCGCTGTTTACGGACAAAATTGAAGAGGATTTGGCGAGAAGAGATTTTACGATTGATGCGATTGCGATGAATCCTTATCTGGCAGTAAACTCCATCGTTGACCCTTACGAGGGCAGGGAGGATGTCAGAAAGAAAATGGTTCGCACGATTGGGGACGCTGAGGAAGCTTTCCGTCAGGAACCGATTCGCATGATGAAGGCAATCCGCTATGCAGCGCAGTTCGGTTTCGACTTACATAAGAGCGTATATGAAGCAATTTCCATGAACTACAAGATGCTCGAAAAGGCAACGCCTGAGCGAATCCGCGATGAGTTTACCGACATCATGGCGGCAAAGTATGCGGGCAAAGGTCTGAATATGCTCATGGCGACAGGTCTGCTTCGCGTAATTTTAGGAGAGAAGGAGTTTGCGGGACTGACACGCAGGGAAAAGAGTGATTTGCTTCAGCTCTGCGAGGGCATTGAAAAGACGAAACAGGTTCCGGAGCGCAGGCTGGGGCTCTTCTATTCATCCATCGGCAAAAAACGCGCGCTTCCTTCGATTGAGAAGCTGAATTTCGACGAGGAAACCCACCAGCATCTGGTTGATGCGGTTTACGATATGGCGAAACTGTATTTCACAGCGCAGCCGCAGGATTTGAAGAAGTTTATCTATGACAGAAGCATGGAACGCTACGAATATCTGGCAAACCTTGAAAAGGCGCAGAGAATCGCTTTCGGTTACGATTCCGAGACGAAAATCCGCAGCAAAATCTATATGCTCGGCGAGATTAAACGAAAAGGTGAGGTCATCTTCGTTGAGGATCTAGCAATCGACGCCAACGATTTGATTGAAGCCGGAATCTGCACGCCGGACAATGCAGATAAAATGCTGATGATGCTGACCGAATCCACACATGTCAGACCGAACCAAAATACGCGAGAGGAACTTCTGAAGCTCGCAAAGAAATATAAGAGAAACAAAATCGCCGCGTGGGGCAGAGGTGTAGCGTGGCTGAAGTAAACATAACAAAAATAAGTCAGGTCACCCCGGAGGTGACCTTGTTTTTACGCTCTTTAGGCTTTACCAACTATTATATCATCAAAATCTTTGATTTGGTCGGCGAGGCGGCACAGGCTTTGACAGAAGACAATCCTTACTGGCTTTTAGAAGAATTCCCGCGTATGGGCTTCGCCAAAGTGGACGAGGTTGCGCGAAAACTGGGAGTGGCGCCTGACAGCCGCTATCGGGCAGAGGCGGCAGTCGGACTCTGCATGCGCTATTATGCGGGCGAGGGACATTCCTTCGCACCATATAAAGAACTGTGCCTAAAGGCTTCCGAAATGCTGGAAGTCAGCAGCGAGCTGATTGAGGATGTGCTGGAGGATATGGTTTTCGACGGACGGCTTCAGCTTGCGAATGTGGACGGAAGCCGCGTTGTCTATTTTTACGGTTACTATAAGGCAGAATGCAGCGTGGCGGGAAAACTCGCTGCGATGGAAAATCCGCCGGGCGGACTGAAGCCGATTGGCGGCGACATCGAGGCGCAGATTGCCAAAGCAGAGGCAAGCGGCGGCATAGCGCTTTCTTCCCAGCAAAAAGAGGCAGTGCGAAATGCTCTGCTCAGCGGCGTTTCGATTATTACGGGCGGCCCCGGAACCGGAAAAACGACAATTATTAACGCATTGATTTCAATTATCGAAGGCAGCGGCATGAAGGTCGCAGTCGCAGCGCCTACGGGCCGTGCGGCAAAGCGTGTCATGGAAACGAGCAGGCATTTTGCTTGCACGGTCCACCGCCTGCTCGAGTATTTTTATGATGAAGAAAGCCATTATATGGCGTTCGGCAGAAACCGTGAGCGCCCTTTGGAGCAGGATGTTATCATCATCGACGAAGCCTCCATGCTGGATTTACTTTTGACGGAGGCTTTGTGTGAGGCACTGCGCCCCGGCATGCGTCTGGTGCTGGTCGGCGACGCCGACCAGCTTCCTTCGGTGGGTGCAGGAAATGTGCTGGCGGATTTGATTGCCGGCGAATATTTCTTCACCGCGCGCCTGACGGAAATCTATCGTCAAAGCGCACAAAGCACAATCGTTTTAAACGCTCACCGCATCAACAGCGGGCAGTATCCGGAATTTGACGATGATTTCAAACTCCTGCGCGCGGACAAGCAGCAGGATATTTTAGATAAAATTGTGGCGCTGGCAAGCAAGTTCCCGCTTGACCGCGTTCAGGT
>CABQMM010000050.1 GCA_902465215.1 uncultured Bacillota bacterium | reverse complement strand
TCAGCGCTCTGCGCAATGCTTCACGCTGCCGCTTCCTGCGCAGCTTCTTTCTTCAGGTCTTCTTCGTTCGTGCTCTTTCCGAGGAATCTTACAACCAGATACAGAACAACGATACCGATTGGAAGACAGATCCATGCCGGAACACCGAGAGCCGCCGGAATGAAGCCGCATACTGCTGCAACAATTGCTGCCGTAGCCGCATACGGGATCTGCGTGCGAACATGGTCCATAAGGTCTGCCGCCGATCCCATGGAGGACATGATTGTCGTATCAGAGATTGGTGAGCAGTGGTCGCCGAAGATTGCGCCGCATGTTACTGCTGCGATAGTCAGAACAGCATAAGAATCCAGAACGCCGCCGTTTATGCCCATAGCCAGAGGGAACGCAATCGGAATCATGATTGCAGTCGTGCCGTAGGAAGTTCCTGTTGAGAAGGAAACCAGGCAGGAAACCGCGAAAATGATAACCGGAAGAATTGCTCCCGGAACCGTTCCGCCAACCAGTTCTGCGATGTAAGCTCCTGTGCCGAGTTCGGACATGATGCTGCCGGATGTCCATGCAAACAGCAGAATCGTAACTGTCAAAAGCAGCTCTTTGCAGCCGTTCATCCAAACATCAATCGCTTCTCTAAGCGTCATAATTTTTTGAACTACAGCCATAACAATGCTGACAACGGAAGCAATGATAACCGCATAGAAAATACTTGAAGCGGAATCGCAGTCACCAAAGGCGTTTTTGATGGTTTCGATGCTGAATGTATTGTCAAAACCACCGCCTGTGTAATACATCGCAAAAAGAGTAACCACAATAAAAGTTACAATTGGTACGACTGCATTGCAGATACGAAGTGGTGTGCCTTCCTTTACATTCATGGCATCAAGCTCTTTGCTCATCATCGGAGTCGAGCCTTCATTTACCAGATTGCCGGAAAGGCGGGCACGTTTTTCAGCCGCGTACATCGGACCGTAGTCTTTTTGCGTTAAAATGATAATAATTACCAAAGCAATCGCAAAGATGTTATAGAAACGATACGGAACCGTCTCAAGGAAAATGCCGTAAGTGTTTTCAACCGCAAGACCTGCTGTTGTCAGCGCGATGCCGATCATACCGATTTCATAAGCAACCCATGATGAAATGAATGCCATATCGGTTACCGGCCCCGCTGTCGAGTCGATAACATAGGAAAGTTTTTCTCTGGAAATCCGAAGCTCGTCCGTTACCGGTCTCATCGTAGGACCTACGATTAAGGAGTTTGCCATATCCTCAAAGAATATGATAATACCCATAATCCAGGTTACAATCAAAGCGTGTTTTGTGTTTTTGGATTTTTTTGCCATAGCCAGTGCCATCGCCTGTGTGCCGCCCATGCGCGCCATAACCGCAATCAGTCCTCCGACTGAAAGGATGAACAGCATTAAGGTTACATTCCAGCTATCCGTCACCGTGCCGACGATGTATTGGTCACACATTCTGAGGAAACCATGGAAAACATTTCCACCGTTTAAAATTACTGCACCCACGAACACCGCAGTTGCCAGCGAAAGAATTACTTGCCTGGTAATAAATGACAAAACGATAGCAATTAATGGCACAACCAAAGATAAAACACCGTAGTGAATCGGCGCATCCTCACCTTCTGCGAAAGCCATGCCTGTGAACGTCAGCATTCCGATTACGAAAACTGCCGCAAGCGCCCATCTTCTTCCTGATATCTTCTTATTCATTTTTCTTTCCTCCCGGGATCTATTTCCCTGCAAACCGCATATATTTCAGACTGATGTTCAGTTCATCAAAAATCATATTGGCAATTCTCAAAATCTCCGTCTCCCAAAGATAATAATCATAGGAGCCCTCTTCAGCCGCATTGTATTTACGCATTGCCCGGTCGAGAGCCGGAATCGGCTGCTCGGTCAGGTACGATCCGCATGCATCCTGTCCGTACTTGCCGGAGTAGCAGCGGAACATCGAGGTCTGACGTTCGCATGCCAGCGCAAGCTCATTGAACAGCTCCGCATCCTTTCCGGATTCCTTTATTGCCTGTAAAGCCTCCATCTTCGATGCGTATTTCTCAACCACGTCGTCAAGCTCCGCAATCAAAGGAAGTGCCTTTCCTGCATTTTCTTTTGCTTTGCCCCACTGCCATTTCACATCGTCTGCCAAAGCCTTCATATTGTAGCCGACGAAATCGCTGTTTGCGAGTTTGTCCATCACATAGAGGAAGTATTCCGCGTGTTTTTGCAAAAGCTCCCGGTCGATTTTATCGATGGTGTCGTTCGGTGTGTGCAGCCAAGGGCTGTAAAATGCGTAATTCAGCTCTTTCAGCCTTTCCTCCGTGTACTCCGTCGCAAAGGATGCGTATGGTACACCTACGCCGAAGAAGGAAGAATCTCCGCCGCCTTTGTACGCATGGTGCCATTCGCCCTCTTCACCGAAGATCGCCTGAATAGCCTCTGTCAAAAGCTCCTTCATTTCCGGCTGACCTTCCACACCCGGAACCGTCGTTCCCTGAATTGCCAGATTATCCAAATTCAGATAGCCCACGCAGTTTTCCGTCATATCCTGCCAGTAGTGGTCCGCGTACCATGTCGAGCCGCCGCCTTCCGCAATTTCGTGTCCGTCCCAGAAAACAAATTCCACATCACGCTTCATTTCTGCGCGGTTTTCATAGCAGATTCTCGCGATTTCAAGGTTCAAAGCGTCTCCCGATGCATTGCAGATAGCGGATTTCCCCCATGCGTCAACATGGCTTCCCATCAAAATGTATTCGCCGTTAGACTTGCCGCCGCGCACTCTTCCGATTGGCTGACTTGCCGTAATCCATTCGCGGCTTGCGTTTGCTTTGATGTTTACGGTGACTTTTCCCTGCTCGCAAAGTGCCTGCAGTGCTTCTCCCTCTTTTCTGGAGATGCTGATTGTCGTTATGTGAAGAATTTCGTTCTCGTTTTCCGGTGTCGGGTTGCCCCACTGGGTTTTTACCGCACCCATCTGAATCAGGTCGCTGTCCGAAGCGCCCCAGTTCATGATGATGAGAGCTTTTGCGCCCATCTCTTCGGCAATTCTTGCTTTTTCCGGACGCGCCGGACTCCAGTTCATGTCCGTGAGAATGATTTTGCCCCTTGCGTCAACGCCTTCGTAACGGTCGTAACCGCCGGTTCCCAAATAAAGTACTTCACCTTCAAGGCCTTCCGCCGGAGTCGAATCGATGTGGCAGACAGGTCTTGCCGGGATTTCATAGGCTTTTGGGCTGAGCACGCTGAGGCTCGCTTCTCCCGGATAGCTCATGTACATCGGAAAGTGGTCGATTCTGCCTTCTCCGATATTTTCGTTCAGTCTTTTGCATATATATTCCGTTGCTTTTTCCATTTCCTTGGAGCCCGAAAGGCGTTCGCCCACCTCATCGATCAGGTAAGCCATGTCTTTGTAAATATTGTCCAGGGAAATTTCTGCTTTCAATTTTTCGTAAAGTTCCATCGCTTTTCCTCCTTATCCGCGCTTCAGGAAAGCTGTGCAGCAGTGAATTGCACCGAATCCTTTCATGATTTCATCAAACTCAACAGGAATAACTTTAATTCCGTTCTTTTCCAAAAGCTCCTGGGAGCGAGGATTTCCCGCAGGCATTGCGATCGTTCCCGGTTCGATTGCGACGAAGTTAATCGCGAAGGATTCCTTTGCTTCGATTCTAGACGGGCATTCCAGAAGCTTAATGCCTTTTTTCTTCAGCGCATCGCATACATCGTAAGGAACCTGGGATGCGTGAATCATCGCGACATCGTGGCTGGCCATATTCAGCAGTCCGTCAATGTGTGCATGTCCGTAAGGGATCTGCATATGCAGGATGTCCGTCACGCCCATGCGGCGCAGTTCCTGTTCCACCATCTCATAGCCGCTTCTGTTTGTACGCACACCGGATGCCAGTACAATTGTGTGTCTGTCAATCCAAAGCCCCATCGCACCCTCGAAAGTCGCATCACCGCAAATCGTGCGGATAATCGGAACTCCAAGGTCTGCCAAAGCCTTTGCCATGTAGCGTTCTTCGCCTCTTCTTGCTTCCATCGCAGGTCTGGTTACGATTGCGCCTTCCGGTGTCATCAGCAAAAGGTCTCTGCAGAACAAAGCGTTAGGTCTGTCCTCTCTCTGCTCTTCAATATAATGCACCCTTACGCCATGGTCTTTGTAAACCTGCGCCAATCCATCATGCTGCTTTCTGAATTTTTCCGGGTCGATCGGAGCCTTGAAGCGTGCCGCTTCCCAATCAAAGTTTTCAATTTCTTTGCCTGGGCGTCTCATAATGACATCTCTCAGAGTGTCAACCTCGGAGCAAACCCCCCAGTCACCCCAAAGCCTATTCATATCATCAACAATACTTGTTTCCAGAGGAAACCATCTTTCGCCGGCAAGGGCGTCGATGTCTCTCACCTTTTCATTCATAATTGAACCTCCTGTCTTTTCTTCTGATATCTCCTGCATAATTATAAAGCAATAAATATGCCAAAATTTTTTCCGCTTATTTTCGATATGCCGCCGCAAATCTCCTACAACTTCTTTACGTTTACACGAGTTTCGGTAAAAAAAATAGTACGCCGTAATAATTTTTTTACCTATCGGTAAAGATTTTTTTACAGCGTACCTTCTTCTCGTTTACCTATTTTATTTTATACTTTGTGAGCTTGTAATGGAGATTTTGCTTTGTGATTCCTAAAAGCCGCGCTGCGCCTGCAAGACTGTCCGCCTCCTGAACCGCATTTCGGATCATTCTTTCTTCCACTTCTGCTAAGGTCTGATTCAGTGTCTTTCCGGCAAAGGAAATGTCCTCAGCCCATCCCGATTCACCGAAACGCTTCGTATCGCTTTCTTCCGCCGCAAATGCATTTCCTGCCCCTTCGCCGGCCTTCACGCGTCCTGCTGCCAGGGCTTCGGTCGCTTCCCGCGGAACTTCAAGCCATACGGGATTTGCCAAATACTCCGGCAGATCTTTTTTCTGAATAAAACGCGTGGACGCCACATTAAACGCCCCTTCGATGATGTTTTTCAGTTCGCGGACATTGCCCGGCCACGCATAGCTGCGAAACAGTTCTTCAACCTGCTCATCAAGACCCATAATGTCCCGACGCATGCTTTGATTGTAAGCTTCGATAAAGCGGTTTGCCATATATAAAATGTCGTCTCTGCGCTCCCTGAGCGGCGGAATGTTTACCTGCACCACACTCAGGCGGTAAAAAAGATCCTCGCGCAGTTTCCCTGCTTTCACGCAGTCCATCGGGCGTTCGTTGACCGCTGAAATTACTTTGATGTCGGTTTTGATCGGCTCATAACCGCCTAGACGCACGACCTGTTTTTCTTCGATTGCCTTCAGAATCTTTGCCTGCACATTCATCTCCATTGAGTTGATTTCATCCAGGAATAAAGTCCCTCCGTTTGCAATTTCAAACAGTCCGGGCTTGTTTTCCGCTCCGGTGTAACTGCCCTTCTTCGTGCCGAACAAAATACTTTCAAGGAGATTCCCCGGTATTGCCGCACAGTTTTGCGATACAAAACGCTTTCCCGCACGCTTGCTGGCCGTGTGAATGGATTCTGCCACAAGTTCTTTGCCCGTTCCGGTCTCTCCATAAATCAGCACCGACGAATCCGTGTCCGCAATCAGCGGAATTCTCTGCTTGATGTCTTCCATCTGCGGCGACACCGTAATAATATCGTCAACGGTATAAAGACCACTGCTGTTTGCCTTGAATTTCTTGGTCTCCAGCGTAATGTCCTGTCTGCGGTACGGAGAATCAATGTAACGCGAAACATCCACTGCCCCTATGATTCGGTTGTTTTCCTTAATCGGCATCGTCGTGTTAATCGCACGAATGCTCTGTCCGTCATAGGTTTTCAGCGTCTGATATTCGTTGGGAATCGGTTTCCCGCTCCGCAAAACCCTCATAATGCTGCTCGTCTCTTCCGTCAGTTCCGGATAGACCTCAGTGATATGCTTATGCAGGATGTTCTTTTCTTTTAATTTGTTTACATCCGGTCTGTAAGTCGCAAAATACTCGATATAGCCTTTGCTGTCTGCCACCAGAATGCCGTCGATGTAATTGTAAATACTGAGCAGCTGCTCCACATATCTTCTGATCATCGATTCCTCTCTTATACTCTATCCTATCCGCGTTTCAGGTATGCCGTAATGCAGTGCAAAGCCCCTCTGCCCTTCATAATCTCTGAAATGTCAGGCGTTTCAACCTTTACACCGTTTTTCTCAAGAAGCTCCTGCGTCCTCGGATTTCCCGCAGGCATTACGATATGTCCCGGTTCCAGCGTCACAAAATTGATGCCGAAGGTCTCTCTGACTTCCGTTCTGGACGGTGCCTCAAGAATCTTATATCCTTTCTTTTTCAGCATATCGATAATGTCATACGGTACCTGACCGGCATGAACCAGCACCATATCATCGCTGATTGCATTCATCAGCCCATCAATATGGATATTGCTGTAAGGCTGCTGCATATGATAAACCTCAACTCCCATGCGTTCAAGCTGGTATTTCACCTGTGCATAGCCGCTTGCGTTGCATCTTGAACCCGTTGAAAGAATTGCGGTATGGCGGTCTACCCACATTCCGCATGCTCCTTCGAAAATACCGTCTTCTGTGATGGTTGACACAATTGGAACGCCGATTTTCGCAAGTGTCTGCGCGACATAGCGTTCTTCACCTCTTCTTGCCGCCATGCCCGGTCTTGCTAAAATCGCGCCTTCCGGCGTCATAAACACCAGGTCTCTGCAGAAAATCGCATTCGGTCTGTCCTCTCTCTGTTCCTCAACATAGTATACCTTCGCGCCAAAATCCGTATAGATCTTCGCAACAGCGTCATGTTGCTTTCTGATCAGCTCCACATCAATCGGTTCATCAGAAAAGCGCACCGCCTGCGCATCGAATTTTTCGATTTCTTTGCCGGGTCTGCGCATCAGAACAGCCTTCAGTGTGTCCACCTCAGAGCAGACTCCCCAGTCTCCCCAGTATTCATTCATGTCTTCCGTAAAACTTGTCTCTTTTGGAAACCATCTTTCTCCCGGGATTGCATCAATGTCAAACTTATGATTCAGCATTACTTTTTTCCTCCTTGTGAAGTTATTTGAAACAAGTAAATGCAAATTGTGTGCCAAGACTTTTACGATCCAAAATTTTTTCCGAGCAAATATGCCTTCTGTGGGAATTCCGTCTGCTTGATTTCCTCGAGTACGCCGCATCCTCCTGCCGCGATAATGCCCGCATCCGACCAGCCGAGATATCCGCAAATGCCCTTATAGGTTCCGATTGCGCCTGCCGTCACATCCCATTCCGCATCCCCACTGGTTAAAAGCAGGGCTGCCTTCTTCGGGGTTTGAATCTGCGCATTGCTTGCGTAAAAGCGGTCAATCGCTGTTTTCAGCTGCGCATTGATGTCGTAATAGTAAATCGGCGAAACAAAAACCACCGCATCGGCTTCTTTCAGCACCGGATTGATTTGGTTCATGTCATCCTGATATACGCACACGCCGTCCTTTCTGCGGCAGTGGTCGCATCCGATGCACGGATGTATGTCCATAAATGCCGTGTCAAATCTTGAAACTTCATGTCCCGCTTCCTTCGCGCCGCGCATGAAGTGCTCTGCCAAATATGCCGATGTGCCGTTCTTGTGCGCGCTTCCTGTCATCATTATAATCTTCATTTTGTCTCCGCCTCCTGTTTCCCTCTTTATGCTTCGTGCGGCAGCCGTGCGAGTGCATTTCCGCCCGTGCTTCTTATTTTAAGTATACTCGGAAAGGCTTTCTGTGGCAAGGATGTTTTTAGAAGGCATATTCGAATTTTTCATTGCGAAACGTCGAATTCTGTTGTATACTGGACGAAATAAGGCTACAGATTAGGAGTTGAATACAGCTCAGATTCACTCTGGGCTTTTTGTGATGTTCTGACTCAGAAGGCATCAAATGACAGGGAAGGAGCACTATAGGCAAAATGATCGAACTCAGACACTTAAGAAAAGAATATGAAGACATTACCCCG
>CABQMM010000049.1 GCA_902465215.1 uncultured Bacillota bacterium | reverse complement strand
ACATCCATGTACCCGCTTTCTGCGTTGAAAATCGGAAAGTTTCCGTCCGGAGAGTATCCGTAATCCGGTATTGGGAATTCTTCTTTGAAGTGTTCCATGTCAATCCACTCGGTTTCCTCACTGCTTCCGACAATCAGCCATATTCTTCTCTTCCATGTGCTTATAGTTTCTTTTAGGAATTTGAGTGCGTACAGAGTTCCGATAACCGGCCCCTTATCGTCAATAATGCCTCTTCCGAAAAGCAGCCCGTCTTTCTGCGTCAGTGTAAACGGTTCGCATTCCCAAAGTTCGAGGGCACCTTCCTCTACGACATCCACATGTGCGAGGATACCCAGAGTCTCTTCGCCTTCGCCTGCTTCCACCACGCATACATCGCGATATTTTCCCATCGTCGTTTTCATACCGAAATTACGGGCGAGGGTTTCAACATAAAGTAAAGCTTCTTCACATTTTGATCTGTCCTCACTCTTGCTCTTAATTTCCATAAGACCTTTTAAGTCGCTGAGCATTTCAGCTTGATTCTCGTCAAAGTATGCGGCGATTTGGTTTCGCAGTTTGTCCATCGTTTCACCTCCTTTTCTGCTTTTTCTGACAAAAAAATTTTAAACCTCGGGGTAACCCCGAGGTCAAGATGTTTTGTAATTTATTTTTTTCGTATCGGTGCATAGACCTTGTACAGCCCCAGCCTTTTTCCGTCACTGTAGTAGTTTGTTTCTTCTCTTCCGTAAAACTCTCCGACAAGTTCAATATTGTTTTCCGCAGCGTAGGCAATCAGCGGCGCAAGCATCCGGTCGGCATCATCCGAAATATGTACTTCCGTAATCAGGCAGCAATCCGCTTTTTCTTCAATGCCCGCCGTGGTTGCATTCTTGATTTTGAGTCTGGTATCTCCCGGAAAGGAGAAATACTTTCGCAGGCCTTTTTCCGGTTCGTTTAGGTTATAATAAAACGACACAGACAGGCAGATCCAGTCCTCCCGGTCAAGGTCAAAGCTTTCCCGCAACGATTCAGCGATATGTACAGGTTCATCCAAATAAGAATTTCTTCGGTATTCCGGAGGCATCGCGCCTATGGTATACTTACCTACCATCCGGACTTCGCTTTCGTAGGATTCATCCCAGTAATCCAGCCTTTGGAGCATTTCGGCGGCTTCCTTGATGATATTGGTCAGTTCTTTTCTTCGCGCGTCGATAACTTTTCCGATGTCTTCGACCGGTATGCCGTCCATAATCGTCTTTATTTCCTTTACGGAAAGTCCCGCAGAACGATAAAAAAGCACATCGGTGAGCCGCAGGAAATCTTCCGAAGAATACTCCCAATAGTTGTTTTCTTCGTTTTTTTGCGGAGATATGACCCCTTCCTGTACGTAATGCCTGATTGTTTCCGTGGAAACACCGAGTATTTTCGAAATTTCCCCAACACTGAGAAACATAGTTTCCTCCTTTGCCTTGCCTAGTAGTAAAATCCTGTGTTCGGATTGCTGTATTCTTCTACTCTCACTTCATAAGCCTTCTTTGCCGCATCTTCAAAAGCAAGCACCGGCTCAGATACGCCCATTCGCTCCAGAATCCATTTCGCAAGCGGAGGATTCAGAACCAGAATCGGCCCGATGATGTAGGTCGCTATGAAATTGTTTTTTCTGATTCCTTCGCCCGTTATATCAGGATTGAGTCCCGGTCCACGTTCCGCCGCAAACGCTGCCTCAAAGTCCGTATACAGGCAGTCCTTCGCGTTCTCATCCTTGTAAGAATGTGTAAACTGACTCTTGTATCCGACAATCTTCATGTCTTCAAATGTCCCAAGCCAAAGGGAATTGTAGCGGTTCATCATATCTCTTTTTGCTGTCGTTGGGAACAGCCCCAGACATGTAGCTTCCGTTCCGTCTTTGTCCTTAATGGACTTGCCGAAGACCTCAAGTGCATTTCCGGTAATCAGAAACAGCGTTCCCTCGTCAATTCTTGCCTTCAAAGCCTCCTTATACGCACGGAGTTTTTCGATGACCAAAAGCTGCGCGCTCTCCGTCATGGTTCCCATGTATACAAGATCCGGCTTTTCGCTGACGAACAGAGGCTCGTCAGTAAGATGTGTTTCCACTATCTCGATTTCCGGGCAGGATTTCTTTAGGTAAGTTACATTCTCAAGGTCGCCGTAAAGGTTGGCAACTTCAGGGTACAATACTTCAATCTTCATTACTGCCTGCCCTCCTTTTCCGCCTTCTCTGCCAGCATTTTCTGTACCATATCGCCGACTTTTTTCCCCAGAGCAATCGAATCGGTTCCATAAAGGACATAAATGTTGTCATTTTCAAAGAGTTTCAGCTTGTCCGGCGCATCGGTTTCTTTCTCTGCAAAAGAAAGTTTTTCTTCCGGCACGCTCGCCAGCAAAAGTCTCAGCTTATGGTCGAATCTCCGCGGCCCGCAGAGAATGATATTCTTGATATTATCGTGGTTTAAAAATTCAAAATCGCAGTCGTACAGCCAGCAGGTATTTTCGGACCAGTGCTTCATGTCTCCCTGACAGCTGTTCATCAGAATGATTTCCTTATCTCCCGGAAGTCCTCCGATATAGTCAAATACGCGGGTGGTCGCAAAGGCGTTTTTCTCTTTCGCGAGCAGGCGGTAAAGCGTGCGGGAGCCGATTTTTTCTTCATCATAACGGCTTCCAACGATATTGAGTTTATCGAAAAAGCCTTCAATCTGCGCATGGCTGTAGCCCATTTCGCGGAGAAGAGCAACCGCCGATACCACATTATAAATATTGAAAACGCTCTCATTCAGAAGCTTATAATGGCCCGTTCCTTCGGCATCCTTTACATCTATCGTCATATCTGCAACATTGACATTTTCGCCCGCATAGTCATATGCAGGTGCCTTGAATCCACATGCCGGACAAAATGCCCTTCCGATGTGGTTATATCTAAGATACTCGTATTCAAGCCTGTTGTGGCATTCCGGGCAAATCTGCAGATCGTTGATTAAATTAATGCATTTCTTTAAGTCCGTGTCCATCTTTTCGATTCCGAAGTAAACACGCGGATTTTCCGGCGCTACGCGGCAGGAAATCAAATCATCGGCGTTAAGTACAAGTTTTGTATCTTTGGGAATGTATTTTGTAAGTATGTCCGCAATGTATTCCGGATGTCCGTTTCGCATGATGGAGTCACGCGACAAATTTGTAATCAGCATGTATTCGGGTTTCATATACGGATAAACTCGCAGGGCGGAACGCTCGTCCACCTCGAAAAGACCGATTTCGTATTTGCACTTCCCAAAAAAGCCTGCGCCGTAAATCAGCGAGGATGCGATTCCCGAATTGATGTTGGAACCCATTTTGTTGTTCAGTACGCGTTTCCCGTCCATCGTAAGCATGTCAAGCAGCATATTGGAAACCGTTGTTTTTCCGTTTGTTCCCGTAACTGCAATGATTTTCTTTGGCTTGTCCGCATATTTAAGAAAGTCCGGACAGAGTTTCAGTGCAAGCACACCGGGAAAGTTTGTCCCGTTATGTTTTGTTATTTTCAGAGCAACGATGGACAGCTTAGCGGCCCAAAGCGCAAAATAGAATCTGAGTTTTCCCATAGCAGCACAGTCCTTTCTTATCAGTATTTGAACTCAGGAATAATTTTGTGAATTGTCGGCATAATTCCGATTCCTCCCGGTGTTTGTCCCGGAAGCTGCCAGAAATCATGCGCGCAGTAATTGTTGCCTTCGATGATTGCAGGCCCGGTCGGTGTGATTGCCACATCCCAGCCGATATAGCGCATCTGCGGCACAACAAGTGCTGCCTTTTTCACCATTTCAACGGCTTCTTTCATATAAGGGACTTTGTAGCCCAGCAGCGGCTGATGCGTATTCGGGTGTTCGGTATAATGCTTGCCGGCAGTCGTGTCTCCGGAATGTGCCGGATAAAGAAATTCTCCCGTTTCAAGATCCACCGGTCCGTGAAGTCCGTAGTTGTCAACGACTCTGCCGTCTCTGCCCATCTTAAAAACGGAGTAGATAAGATGCGGCTCGCCTTTTGCGTCCACCATGGTAATCATCCGCATGGTATTTACCGAGTAAGGGTACATCTTTGCAACATCCGGGTGGTTTTCGATGACATCTTCAATCGTCCCGAAACCTTTCTCCCTGACATATGCCACGAATTCATCCGCATCCTTGAAGTTCGCGGTTTCGAGGAGCTCCGCGCCGATGCCGCAGGTTAAATCCTTCATCTTCGCAAATACTTTTTTGCGTGTTTCAAAGAATTTTCGGATGTCATCGTCGGAAGCGGTTCCAAGGTCAAGGGATTCTCTGCCTATGAAATCCTTGAAAACTTCGTTAAATTCATTTTTATTGTCAAAAATATGTGCATAGCTGTGATCGTTCATAAACATCATCAGCTTTTTGCTTCTGAAACGCGTCAAATAGGTATCTCTCTGCTTAGCATCCAAATTCCAAAATTCAAATATGACATAATCATTGTAGCCTGCACCGTAACGCTTCATGCAGTTCAGAATATCAAAAAAGAGAAAGACTTTGTTTTTTCCCGAACGCTCATGCGCCGTATCGAGAACCTTGAAGAATTTTTCAAAGCTGGCTCCCTTAAAAACTCTCATATAATATTGCATTTTATTTTCCATCTGTTTTCCTCCCTCGTGCATTACAATATATCTGACAGAAGGCGTGAAATTGCCTCCTTGAATTTGATTACGACGCTGCGCTTCTTATATGCTTCATAAGTAAGCTCGTGGCCGTAATTGGTTAAATCGTTTTCAAAAGCATCTTCCATCTTCTTCGCAAAATCGCTGTCGAACACAAAAGCGTTTGTCTCAAAGTTCAGACGAAAGCTTCGGTTGTCGAAATTTGTCGAACCGACCGTTCCCACTTCGCCGTCAACCACTAAGGTTTTCGCATGAAGAAATCCGTTGTCGTAAATAAAAACTCTTCCTCCTGAGCGCAGAAGTTCTCCCACATAAGAGTATGTAGCCCAGTAAACGAAGATATGATCCGGCTTGCATGGTATCATAACTCTGACATCCACACCCGACTGCGCCGCCATTTTCAGCGATTCGAAAATGCTTGGGTCCGGAACGAAGTACGGCGTCTGTAAAAACACCCTCTTTTCCGCATAGGTTATCATGCGCATCATCGCCCTTTTTACTTCAACGGACGGCGACTCCGGCCCGCAGGAAACAATCTGGATTCCCGTCTTGTTCTCGGTCTCTTCCACCTCAAAGTCCTTTGGTATAATATCGAGCTGTTCCTTCGTCGTAAAACGCCAGTCAAGCACGAATCTTGCACGCAAATCAATAACTGCGTTTCCCTCAATGCGGACATGCGAATCGCGCCAGTAGCCGAAGCGTTTTTTTCTGCCTATATATTCCTTTGCGACATTATAGCCGCCCGTATAACCGATTTTATCATCAATTACGACAATCTTTCTGTGATTTCGGTAGTTGAACTTCGGCGCAATGAACTTCAGTTTCGGTTTAAAGAAATAGCCGACCTTTCCACCTGCTTCCAGATATTCACAAAGCACAACATCGTTGATATGTCTGCTTCCGAGCGCATCCACCAAAAGTCGGACTTCCAGTCCCTCTTTCGCTTTTTCCGTCAAGAGATGAATTAAATTCATGCCGACAAAGTCACTTTTAATAATGTAATATTCAACATTTATGGTTTTTTTTGCATTTTTTATATCCTCAGCGAGTTTTTCCTGAAGCTCAATGCCGTCTGTAATCAGCTCAATCTGATTGTCCTCCGTATAGAATGCATGCCCATATACCTGATTCAGCTTAATCAGATGTTTCCAATGCTTCGTCGTCGGACAGGCAAATTCATACTCATCGCTGTCCATCTCCTCAATCTGCCGCTTCAGTCCCTTGCTGACCACATATTGTTCCCTATCTGTCAGCTTGTTGATTTTGCTTCGTGAAAAGTTCTGATTGAAGATGATGTAGAAAAGAATCCCCACAATCGGAATGAAAGCAAGCACCATGACCCACGCCAGCGTCGCCGACGGGCTTTTTCTTTCGGCAAAGATGATACCCAGAATCAGCAGCAGATTGATTGCATAGATGATTGCCATCTGGGTCACTGAATTCGTAAAATTGTAAAATGTAAACATATTCCCCTATTCCCCTAAATACCGTTTTCTCTCTTAAAAGCTTTTTTGAATATATTATAGTATTTTATCACATTTTTCGCTTTTGTGCCATAAAAATTCCAAGAATACAAAAAAATGCAAAGATAAAAAAACAAATGTGCAGGGCTCTCATTAAAAGCGCAGGTTCTGCCTCCGTCAATGCCTTCTCCCCTGCGAAAATTCCCGTCACAAGCGTAACGACCGCCATGCTTGTCGTATGTCCAAGAGAGCGCATCGTCGAAAGCGCAGAAGATGCCGCACTGTAATCCTCTGCTTCTACAAAAGACATGACCGCATTGGTATTCGGAGAAGAAAACATCGAAAATCCCAGTCCCGAAAGTGCTAATGCCGCCAGAATAAAATATAAACTCGCCTCCTGCGGCAAAAATGCGAACATTCCAAGCGCTGCCGCGCAGATTCCCATCCCGAAAGCTGAAAGAAGAAACGGAGAACGGCGGTCCGAAAGCCGTCCGAAAATCGGCGAAAAAACCGCCATCATCACCGCCGAAGTAATCAAGACGATTCCGGCGCTTTGGGATGACATCCCTTTGATAACCTGAAGGTAGACGGACAATAGATAAGTCACTGCAAAGGTCGCCCCGTAATTCAGAAGTGCTGCGAGATTATTCATTGTATACGGAAGATTTTCGGAAAAAAGTTTTACATTGACGACCGGATTTACCGCTTTTCTTTCTGTCCTGATGAAAAGCAGAAAACCTAAGACGCCTGCCGCCAATATCCATGGCGCCGCCTCTTTGCTCTTTATGGAAGAAAGCCCGTACATGAACAAAGAAATGGACACAATAAAAAGAAGACTGCCGCAAAGGTCAAAGGTTCTGAATGGTGCCCGCCCCTTTGCGGATTTTGATTTACCGGGTATTTTAAATGCAGCAGCAAAGAATGCTGCTGCCGATACGCCTGCCGTCACAAGGAAAACTGCACGCCACCCGAAATGCTCGTTTAGAATTCCGCCGAGTACCGGGCCCATCGACAGCCCCGCATAGGTCGCGCAGGTCGCATAGCCGAGCACCCTTCCCCGCTTGTCCGCATCGAAGGCTGCCATCAAAATCGCCAGATTGGTTGAAAAAATCATCGAAGCGCCAATTCCTTGCAAAAAACGAAATGCAAGAAGCACCCACATTTCCCGTGAAAATACGGAGAACGCGGATGCTGCCGCAAATATAAGAATGCCTGTGCATAAAATAATTTTTCGGTCATAGATATCGGCTGTTTTTCCGAAAACGACTGCCAGAGCCGAGCAGGTGAGCATATAGACCGTAACGACCCAGCCGACACTTTGCGCACTTACCTGAAATTCAGCGCCGAGCGCCGGAATCGACAGGTTCAGTGCGCTTCCCATGAATGTCGTGATGAAAGCAGTCAGAACTGCTGTGAAAATAGTATTTTTTTGGATTTTTGTATATTTTTTCTTTTCGTTCTTTCGTCTCTTCATACTGTATATTATGTGCGTTCGGTCATAATATAATGCAGATGAAATAATCTTTGCCCTCGTCGCTGATACGCTGCAGTGATTTTTGCACTTTGCCGCGAATGGAATCCGGGACATTGCTGAGTTTGCTTTCCATCTGTTCGGTAACCATTTCTTTCAGCGTCTTGCCGAAAAGGTTGGTCTCCCAGATGTCGTTTTCCTCGTTTCCGAACTGCTCGCTCAGATACTGTGCCAAGTCCGCTGACTGGCTCTGACTGCCGACAACCGGAGAGACTTCGGTCGTAATATCGGTCTTGATGATGTGAAGACACGGCGCCTTGGCTTTCATGCGGACTCCGTATTTATTTCCTTGTTTAAAAACTTCCGGTTTTTCGAGCAGCATTTCCGACAGCTTCGGAGCGACGATTCCATAGCCGCTGCCCTCTGCCTGCGCCAGTGCACTTTTGACACCGTCGTAAGCGTTCTTTGCCTGCGCA
>CABQMM010000048.1 GCA_902465215.1 uncultured Bacillota bacterium | reverse complement strand
GGGAAACTAATACGAATAAACATTCGTGAAGGTGAATAATTATAAGAAATGGAGAGAAAAAATGGCAGTAATTATTAATGGACGCGATCTTACGATCGAACAGGTAATCAGCGTATGCAGACATCACGAAAAGGTTGAGCTTGCACCGGAAGCTATCGAAGCTGTAAACAAGGCAAGAGCATATGTTGAGAAGAAAGTTGCTGAAAAGGCGGTTGTATACGGACTTACAACCGGTTTCGGTAAGTTTGCAAGCGTTGCAATCGACACTGACCAGACAGCAGAACTTCAGAGAAACTTAATTATCAGCCACACTTGCTCGATGGGCAAGCCTTACGACCAGAAGTATGTAAGAGCGGCGATGCTCCTCAGAGCAAACTCATTATCAAGAGGAAACTCCGGAATCAGACTTGAAACATTACAGACTTTAATTGATATGCTGAACGCAGGCATTCACCCTATCGTTCCGGAAAAAGGCTCGGTAGGAGCATCCGGTGACCTTGCACCGCTTTCCTGCATCGCGCTTGGACTTATCGGACTTGGAAAAGTGGAATACAAGGGCGAAGTTATCGAAGCAAAGGAAGCGTTTGAAAAGACAGGTCTTAAGCCGGTTGTACTTGCTTCCAAGGAAGGTCTTGCGCTTAACAACGGAACGCAGATGCTCACAGCAGTAGGTCTTAACACATTATACGATGCAATGCATCTCATGAAGATTGCAGACATCGCAGCAGCGCTTACAGGTGAAGCGCTTCATGCAATCATGAAGGCATATGACCCAAAGACGCATATTCTTCGCGGACATCAGGGACAGATAGATGCTGCGGAAAACATGAGAATCCTGCTTGACGGCTCAAAGAATGCGCTTGCGTTACAGCCGGATAAGGTTCAGGATCCGTATTCACAGAGATGTATGCCGCAGATTCACGGCGCATCCAGAGATGCGATTATGTACGTATATGAAGCGGTATCCAGAGAAATCAATGCGGTAACAGACAACCCAATCGTATTCCCGGATGACGATGAAGTAATCTCCGGCGGCAACTTCCACGGACAGCCGATGGCACTTGCTTTCGATTTCCTGAAGATTGCGATTTCTGAACTTGCAAATGTTGCAGAAAGAAGAACAGAAAGACTTGTAAACCCTGCATTATCCGAAGGACTTCCTGCATTCCTTGTTAAGGACGGCGGTCTCAACAACGGTTTCATGATTGCACAGTATGCATCTGCATCCATGGTCTCCGAAAACAAGGTTTACGACCACCCTGCATGTGTTGACTCCATCCCAACATCTGCAAATCAGGAAGACCATGTATCCATGGGCGCAACTTCTGCAAGAACTGCGGCAATGGTTTTGGATAACGCTCAAAAGGTAATCGGAATTGAACTTGCTGCAGCAGCACAGGGAATCTGGCTCCGTCAGGAAATGGGTGAAAAGGGAATCGAAAACCTTGCACCTGCAACGAAGGCTGCTTATGAACACATCCGTTCCATCGCAGCCCCGGTTGAAAAGGATATCATCATGATTGACTACCTTGCTAAATTTGATGAAATGGTAAAGGATAATTCCATTTTGGAAGCAGTAGAAAAGGTTGTAACACTTAAGTAATATACAAGAAACGCAATATTTTACCGACCGGTCCGGTAAGGCTGGGCCTGTCGGTATTTTGTATAAGGAGGAAGAAATATGTTAGATAACAAAACACTCGAAGGCGCAATGAAGATTCGCTTAGATAACGAGTATCCGGAATATCCTGAATTCCAGGAAGGAATCAGACGTGCACCGGACAGAGGATTCAGACTTACAAAGGCGCAGACAAAAGTTGCTTTAAAGAACGCATTGAGATACGTTCCGGAAGAACTTCACGAAAAGCTTGCTCCTGAGTTTATGGAAGAACTCACAACGCGCGGCAGAATCTATGCTTACAGATACAGACCGGAAGGCAGAATCTACGGGAAACCGATTAACGAATATAAGGGTAAATGCCTTGCAGGTAAGGCTTTCCAGGTTATGATTGATAACAACCTCGACTTTGAAGTTGCTTTATATCCGTATGAACTCGTAACTTACGGTGAAACAGGTTCTGTTTGTCAGAACTGGCTCCAGTACAGATTGATCAAGAAATACCTTGAAGAATTAACGGAAGACCAGACTTTGGTAGTGGAATCCGGACATCCTCTCGGATTATTCCCATCCAAGCCGACGGCACCGAGAGTAATCATCACAAACTCCCTGATGGTTGGTATGTATGACAACCTCGACGATTGGGAAATCGCAGAAGAAATGGGCGTTGCTAACTACGGACAGATGACAGCAGGCGGATGGATGTACATCGGACCTCAGGGCATCGTTCACGGAACATTCAACACAATTCTGAATGCAGGCCGTAAAGAACTTGGCATTCCGCAGGACGGAGACCTTGCAGGACATACTTTCGTATCTTCGGGACTCGGCGGCATGAGCGGCGCTCAGCCTAAGGCTGCAAACATCGCAAATGCAGTAGGTATCTTTGCGGAAGTTGACCTTTCCAGAATCGAAACAAGACACGACCAGGGCTGGGTTGATGTTATCATGGATGACATCGATGAAATCTTCAAACTCGCAAATGAGAAGATTGCAGCTAAGGAATCCATTTCCATCGCATATCACGGCAATATCGTTGATCTTCTGGAAGCAGCTGTTGAAAAGAACTTCCACATCGACCTTCTTTCCGACCAGACATCCTGCCATAATGTATACAACGGCGGATACTGCCCGGTAGGAATGACATTTGAAGAAAGAACAAGAGAACTTCACGAAAACAGAGACAACTTCATTAAGGAAGTTGATAAGACTTTACATAGACACTATCACGCAATCAAGACTCTTACAGAGAGAGGAACTTATTTCTTCGACTACGGCAACTCCTTCATGAAGGCTATGTATGACGCAGGCGTTAAGGAAATTTCCAAGAACGGATATGATGACAAAGATGGATTCATTTGGCCTTCCTATGTTGAAGACATCATGGGACCGATCCTCTTTGACTACGGATACGGACCATTCAGATGGGTATGCTTGTCCGGAAAACCGGAAGATCTTGATGCAACAGACAAGGCTGCTATGGAAGTTATCGACCCGAACAGACGCGGTCAGGACAGAGATAACTGGATCTGGATCAGAGATGCGAAGAAGAATAAACTCGTAGTAGGTACGCAGGCTCGTATCCTTTATCAGGATGCGGAAGGCAGACGCGATATCGGTCTTGCATTCAACAAGCTCGTAAGAGAAGGAAAGATTGGCCCGGTAATGATGGGTCGTGACCACCACGATGTATCCGGAACTGACTCTCCGTTCAGAGAAACTTCCAACATCAAAGACGGCTCCAATGTTATGGCGGATATGGCTGTTCAGTGCTTTGCAGGAAATGCAGCAAGAGGAATGTCCTTATGCGCGCTTCACAACGGCGGCGGCGTAGGCATCGGCAAGGCCATCAACGGCGGTTTCGGTCTGCTTCTTGACGGATCCGAAAGAGTTGATGAAATTTTGAAGTCCGCAATGATGTGGGACGTAATGGGCGGTGTTGCCCGCAGAAACTGGGCAAGAAACGAACATGCTGTTGAAACATCCGTAGCTTACAACGAAAATTATGCAGGCAAGGGTCACATCACAATCCCTTACATTGCAGACGAAGATTTAGTTGAAAAAACAGTGGATAAATTCGTAAAATAAAAACCGATAAACGAAAAGGAGAGACTATGTCTACTTTACTCGTAAAAAATATAGGTATTCTGCAGACCCCGGCGGGAAGTTTCCCGCACAAGGGGGCTCAGCAGGGTGAAAATATTAAATTAAAAGATGCGGCGGTTCTCGCAGAAGACGGCATTATTAAGGCAATCACATCGGACGGAAAGCTTCCCTGCGCGGAAGAAGATGTTGATGTGGTGCTTGATGCAGAGGGAAACCTCGTAACGCCGGGACTTGTTGAGGGACATACGCACTTAGTATTTGGCGGATACAGACAGAACGAGATTCCGCTGAAACTCAAAGGCGCGGGCTACCTTGACATCCTGAGAGCCGGCGGCGGCATAAACGACACCGTAAAGAAAACAAGAGAAGCAAGCTTTGAAGAACTGTACGATAAAACAGAGGGATTCCTTGATGAGATGATGACTCTCGGAGTTACCACTTGCGAAGCCAAGAGCGGCTACGGAATTGACCTCAAAACAGAAGTGAAACTTCTTGAAGTATTGAAAAAACTCAATGAAGATCACCCGATGGACATCGTTTCCACCTTTATGCCGGCGCACGTTGTGCTTGCAGACTGGAAGGGCAGAGAGGATGAGTTTATTCAGCTTTGCATCGATGAAATGATGCCGTATGTGAAAGAGCATAATTTGGCAGAGTTTATCGACATTTTTACGGAAGATTCTGTTTTCGATGTGGAGCAGAGCAGAAAGTATCTGCAGGCCGCAAAGGATATGGGATTCGGACTTAAGATTCACGCGGACGAAATCGAAGCGATTGGAGGCAGTGTCCTTGCCGGAGAAATGCATGCGACATCGGCAGAACATTTAATCGTAATCGACGATGCGGGAATGGCATCCATGGCAAAAGGCGGAACAATCGCAATGTGTCTTCCGGCTACATCCTTCTATCTGGGAGCAACCTTTGCACCGGTAAGAAGAATGATAGATGAGTTTGAAGTACCGGTTGCAATCGCATCAGATTTCAACCCGGGTTCCTGTCCGTCACTGAACCTGCAGTTCGTAATGAACCTTGGTTATTTGAAGTACAGAATGACACCGGAAGAAGTCCTTACTGCTGTCACAATCAATCCGGCATGCGGAATCAACAGAGGAGACAGAGTCGGTACACTTGAAGTCGAGAAAGATGCGGATATGGTAATCTGGAACGCACCAAACATGGAAATGCTTTGCTACCGTTTCGGATCCAATCTCGCACTGCAGACGATTAAGAAAGGAAATTTGGTTTAATGAAATTAGTTGAATTAACGGTAAAAGATTATTTGAATTTATTGAAATCCGATGCACCGGCACCGGGCGGCGGTAGTGTAAGCGCACTTTCCGCAGCACAGGGAATCGGCCTTGTTGCGATGGTTTCAGATCTTACAATCGGAAGAGAAAGATATGCTGATTTTGAAGAAGGCTGCAAGAAAGCAAAGGCAGAAGCGACAGAACTTTATGCAAAACTTGTGGAAGCCATCGATAAAGATACGGAGGCATTCAACCTTGTATCAGCTGCATTCAAGATGCCAAAAGACACCGATGAAAACAAAGCAGCAAGAAGCAAGGCAATCGCGGATGCAACTCTCGTGGCGACGGAAGTTCCGTTCGAGACACTTACGCTTTGCATGGATGCCCTCAAAGTAACGGAAACAATTGTTGGAAAATCCAACCCTAACGCAGCTTCCGACCTCGGCGTTGCAGCGCTGAACATGCTCGCAGGAATCAAGGGCGCATGGCTGAATGTGATGATTAACCTTCCGGGCGTTAAGGACGAAGCTGCGAAGGCAAAATTTGCAGAAGGCGCAAAGATGGTAGAAGAAGCAGAAGCTATCGCGGACGCAATCTATAAAAAAGTTTTAGAATCACTGTAAAATACAATGCCGCAAGGCAAGAAGGAGATAAGAAATGGCTCAGATTATTGAAAGCATCCCTAATATTTCAGAGGGAAGAAATCAGGAAGTTATCGAAGCATGTGTAGACCAGATCAGAACAACGGCAGGCTGCACACTGCTGAACTATTCATCAGACCCTAACCATAACAGAACCGTTATCACTTATATCGGCGATGCAAAGGGTGTAGAAGAAGCAAGCGTAAAACTTGCAAAGAAAGCGGTAGAACTCATTGACCTCAACAAGCACACAGGCGAACACCCGAGAATGGGCTGCGTTGACGTTATGCCGTTCGTTCCGATTAAGGACGCAACAAATGAAGAATGTATCGAACTTTCCAAAGTTGTCGGCAAGAGAGTCGCAGAAGAAGCAGACCTTCCGGTATTCCTCTATGAGATGTCAGCAACAAGACCGGAAAGAAAGAACCTTGCAACAATCAGAAAAGGACAGTTTGAGGGCATGGCAGAAAAGGTTCAGCAGGAAGAATGGGAACCGGATTTCGGCGGCAGAAGAATCAACCCTACAGGCGGAGTTGTTGCAGTAGGCGCAAGACCTCCTCTGGTAGCATATAACCTCAACCTCAACACTTCCGATGTTCAGATTGCGAAGAACATTGCAAACATCATCAGAGAAAAAGACGGCGGCCTTCGCTGCGTAAAGGCTATGGGCTTCATGCTTGAAGACAGAGGAATCGCACAGGTTTCCATCAATATGACAGACTACAGAGTAACCCCGTTATACAGAGTTACAGAGCTTGTAAAGGCAGAAGCAAAGAGATACGGCGTACAGGTAATCGGTACGGAAGTTATCGGACTCTGCCCGATGAAAGCATTAGTTGACTCTGCAGAATACTATCTGCAGATCGAAGATTTCGATTTTGACGGACAGGTACTTGAAAATTATATTTTATAATATATAATAAAAGTGCGGCAAAAATGTTTTAATGTATAAACCTTAGTACAATTCAGGAGCGTAGTAAATGACAGACAACAGAGAGTTTTCCCCCACTTCTTCCCTTACCGAAGAAATCGCGGATGTAGTCCGAGAGAGGATTTTGCGGGGAGAATATGAAATCGGGGAAAAGATTAAGGAGAATCAAATAGCGACGGAGCTGAGAGTCAGCAGGACACCGATTCGTGAGGCTTTCAAGCTTCTGGAAAACGAAGGTTTAATTGATTATATTCCCAACAGAGGATGCTTTGCGAAGGGCTTTACGAAGCAGGACGTCGAGGATATCTATACGGTACGGGGTTCGCTTGAGGAACTTGCAGTCATGTGGGCGGTAGAGCGCATTCTTCCGGAAGAGATTACGGCTTTGGAAGAACAATGTGACATGATGGAATTTTACACAAGAAAAAAAGATGTGAAAAAAGTTTTGGAGCTGAATTCCGGATTCCATGATGTGATTTACGCTTCGGCGCGAAGTCGGTTTTTGGCACAGGTCCTTCGTTCTTACAAAGCGTACCTCGATAAAACCAGGAAGTCCATTTTTTACGAACAGGATTATTTGGAATCAATTTTAAAGGAGCATCGGGCTATATTGGAAGCGATAAAGGAGCGTGCAAGAGATCGTGCAATTGAGGCGATGAAACTGCACCTGATTGCTTCGCAGCAGAGAGCAGAGCGCATCTGGCATGTAAAATAGCCCTATAAAAACAATGAATTTAAAAAAGAAACACAGACGAGATAAACTGCTGAATAGGATTTTGATGATTGTTTTTCTTGGAGTGTTTCTTTTTTCATTGTATAAAGTTGTAGGAATCGTATGGGAATATCGGCAGATTGATAATTTTTATGATGAGACGAATCGGAATTTTGTGCAGATCCCACAGCAGCGTGAAGGTAGCGGCAGCGACGACTTATTTCCGGAAGTAGATTTTAAAGCCTTACAAAAGCAGAATGAAGATGTAATCGGTTGGATTTATATTGAAGATACGAATATCAGCTTTCCGATTTTGAAGGGCAAGACAAATAAGCAATATCTGTTTCAGTCCTATAAAAAAGAGTATTTGACGGCAGGAAGTATTTTTATTGATTATCGGTGCAGCAGCGATTTTTGCGATAAGAACACCGTAATCTATGGGCATAATATGCATAATGGGAGTATGTTCGGCAGCTTGAAAAAGTATAAAAGTGATGAATATAAAAACAAGCACCCGTATATTTATATACTTATGCCAGATGGTACCCAGAATAAATACGAGGTGATTGCTTTTTATCAGGCGGCGGTAGACGGTCCGGTCTATCGACTTCCTCTCGAAGCCGATTGCGCAGAAGAAGATTTTAAAAAATTGACAGAAACAATTAGAAGCGGCAATCAGTATTCTGATATGAAGAAAATGAAGTACGAAGATCGCTTTATTACATTATCGACTTGTACGCAAGATAGTCGGGAGGATGTACGTGTCGCGATAACCGCAAAACTCGTGGAAACAAGGAAATAAGGCATTTACAACG
>CABQMM010000047.1 GCA_902465215.1 uncultured Bacillota bacterium | reverse complement strand
CTTATCCATAATCGTATACCTCCCTAAGAACATTATAACGCAAATCCCCGTTTATTCAAGCTAATATTCTGCGCAAATCCCCGTTTGTTTAAGGTAAAATTATACATGAATCCCCACTCAATAAGTATCATATATCTACAGAATCCCCCGGGAAACGATTATCTATTCCGAAATCTTTACATTATCCCCATCACATGCTGCATCACGAGGCTGACCACAGTAATTCCAATCCAGCAGCATCCGCCCAAAAGCAGAGGTCTGCCGCCGCTCTTCACAAGCTGAACCACATTGCTGTTCAGCCCGATTGCCGCCATCGCCATAATAATGAAGAACTTGGACAACTCCTTCAGCGGTGCGAAAACATCCGCATCAATTCCTGCCTGAATGCAGACTGTGGTAATTACTGACGCGATAACAAAATACAAAATAAACATCGGAAAAGCCCTCTTCAAGCTGAAGCCTTCTGCTTTGCCGCTGCCCTTTGCGCTCTTTTTCGCACGGACTATCGCCAATACCAATGTAATCGGGATAATCGCAAGTGTACGGGTAAGCTTTACCGTAACGGCTTTATTCAGCGTTTCGCTGCCGAGATTCCACATACTGTCCCAAGTGGATGCCGCCGCAGTAACCGAAGATGTATCGTTGATTGCCGTTCCCGCAAAAATTCCGAATGCATCTCCCGCGCTCGTATCGAATCCAATCGCACTTCCCAGCATCGGAAAGAAAATTGCCGCAAGCACATTGAAGAAGAAAATTACCGAAATGGACTGTGCTACCTCGTTGTCATCTGCGCCAATGACCGGAGCGGTTGCCGCAATTGCAGAGCCTCCGCAAATCGACGAGCCGACTCCCACAAGAATCGCCGTATCCGAGGGAACACGCAGCGCCTTATGCAGCGCCCACGCAAGCAAAAGCGATGTGCCGATTGTACAAACAATAATCGGCAGTGACTGTTTTCCTGTTTCAAAGATAACGCCAAGATTCAGCCCGAATCCCAGCAGTACCACCGCTGTCTGCAAAATGATTTTGGAGGTCCACTTAATGCCTGCCGCCGCTTTTCCTTTCTCGCTCCAAAAAAGCGCAATCAGCATGCCGAATAATATGGAGAGCACGGGACCGCCTATAATCGGAAATGCTTTGCCAAGCAGCCACGCCGGGACTGCAATTCCAAAACAAACTAAAATTCCTATATAATTTTTTCGCATAAATTCCATGTACATTACCTCATTTTTTAGTCTTTCTATTTCAGCTGAGATATTTCCTTAAATATTCCCTGACACATTCCTGCACATTTTGGGCTATGCGTATCGCCTGTTTTTTGTCCATGCCGATTTGGGCCGCGACTGCAAGCAGATCGTCCGCTGTTGGATTTTTGCCGTTTCCATGCACACTGGTGGCGTGTTCTCCGCCGATTGAATGACTGTAGGTCAGATCGTATGCCGGCGATAATTTCCATCTTTTCTCTGGTTCATCATAAAGGAAGCTGAAATTCTTTGCATGATCGTCCCGATTGTGCGCGAACACATTGAAGCACATCAGGCGGTACAGCTTCTCTATCTCTTGAAAATCTCCAGTCAGCTTCAGGCAGGCTTTCATCAAAATATCGTAGTCCAACGTCAAATCACGATGCGTGGTCTCCAAAAGTCCGGCAGCCGAGATCACATGAATTCTCCGCTCCTTTCCGTCTTCTTTAAGGGCTCGATCGAATCGCCTTGTTCCGAAATAGCCGCTGCATATTCTGGACGGGAACAATCTGGTTTCTGCCATTTCGATCCCACAGGCTTTGGCGCAGAGCGCATACTCGTACTCCTGCAAACCAATCTCGTCATGATCTTCTTTCAACGGAAACTTGATCAGCCATGGCTGTCCGTTAACCTCTGTCAAAATTTTAGGTCTGGCACCACCGGAAGAACCTCCAAGCCGGAACAACTCATCTAAGCTGTCCGTTTGGTTTGTCGCAAGCAAGCGGCTGCATTCGCGTGCAATATCATCAAAATCGCCTATCTGCGTTTCCTCCGCAAGGTCGAATTCCGGCACATATTGCAGTGCGCCCATGCCCAAGCTTCCGACGATCGCAAGCCGATCCAGGCTTTCCGTTTCGATGGGATTGATATTATGCTTCAGCAACTGTCGATCTACCAGGAGTCTGCCCCATCCGTCCGGCAGGCTGTCCTCAAAAACGCCAAAAATGCCGTCGAAAGGCAAAATCTGTGGCACGAAAACCTTCTTTCCCAAAGGCAGCGAAAACGGACTGATAGAAAATCCGTCTGCGATCCATTCTTCACTATACTGAAAAGCAGCGAGATGTTTCCGGTATAATGCCATTGTTCCGACGGTTCGTCCCTCATAAAAAACCTGTAACTGTTTAATCTTGTCCATTGATAATCTCCTCTATCGATAAAAACGGAACATCTTCAAAAAGATGGATCAGCGCATCGTCCATGTCGAGCGCGATTGCGAGCTTGATCAAGGCGTGCAGGGAAATTTCGCCGCTGGTTTCAAAACGTTTCACGGAACCCAAACTGACGCCTGTCTTTTCGCTCAAGGCTTTTTGTGAAATCTTTCTGCGCTTGCGGACGGCACGCACGTTTTGTGCGATCTGCATTTGTATTTCTTTTGGTGTTTGTCTGTCTAATGCTATCATAGCTAATATTTTATCCTATTTTTCATAAACTCATTCCGGCGATCCTCCCTCCTCTATCTTCACTTATATACTACACTTTTCGCAGTAAATACTGCAACAAAAAAGATGCTCAGCTGTGCCGGCATCTTAATTACACTTATAAATTGCAGACCGCATAAAGCGGCAGATTGATCATCCAGTCCTGTTCCTTATATTTTAAGGCAGATAAACGTACAGCCGCGGTTTTCCCACCTGTCTGGCACCCATAATGATCAAAGGCTTTCGGGTCTAATTTTAAGCAAACATTACATTTTTTCTGGCCTAAAGTCACTCCGCACATCTTCCCTGTGCCAGCTTCAAAAACTTCTTATCGGACTGGATTGCGTGTGTCACAAATTTTCCATCCCGGAACAGCGCATAGGTCGTCACCGGAGCAGGAAGGTTCTGCGCCGTCTCTCTGTCTGTAATATGAATCGTTTTCAGCGGAATGCCATGCTCGGCCGCGACTTCTGCCACGCGCGGCACCCAGTAATAAGTAAACGGGCACTGATCCGTATAATAGATCACAAAACCGGTCTCACTTGTCTGCGGACGCTTCGCGCAGTCCTTAAATTTCGGCGGCTGCGCGTCCGGTGCAAACGGCAGATACAAAAGCGTAATTCCGCATTCCGATGTGTCCGCAGTCAAGAATCCTTTATAATCAAGATACTTCGGGTCGGACAGGAACTCCCGCTTTCTCCCTTCCGCAGAAAGAATACAAAGTCCTTCTTTGCCCTGCGCTTTTGCATCACGCATACATTCGTCGAGCAAGTCGCTGGAATACCCGTGCCCTTTCATGCTGCCTGCAATCCACAGGCAGTTTATGTAAAGGTAGCCTGCCGCCTCTATCGGTACCCACGCATATTCTGCCGGAATATATTCGATAAAGCACTTGCCTCTTTCTTCACTTCGATAAAAGACAAGCCCCTCTTCAAACCGCTGTTTGAGCCATTCTTTTTTCGCAACGCTCTGTTTGTTTGACATCGCGCAGCAGATATGCTCTTTGTCAATATTGTCCTTCGTAATTCGAATGTAATGCATGCGAAACCTCACCTCCTCACAATCTTTGAATTACTGCGCCCAGCCAGCGCTGCATCGCATCGCTTGCCTGATTTGCGATTTCCAGCACGCGGGCGTGGCTGTGCTTTACCGTCTGAATCCCGGTCGCCATATTGGTTATGCAGCTGACGGCCAACACTTCCATTCCCATGTAATTGCAGACAATCGTTTCCGGCACTGTACTCATGCCGACCACATCGGCGCCCATTCCGGCAAAGGCGCGAATCTCAGCCGCCGTTTCAAAGCAAGGTCCCATGAAGCTCATATACACGCCTTCTTTATACGAAATTCCCATTTCATCGGCGGTTTGCTTTGCAAGATTCCGCAGCCTCTCGCTGTACGGCTCGGTCATATCCGGAAAGCGAAGCCCGAAACGCTCATCGTTTGGGCCAATCAGTGGATTTGTCCCCATCATATTGATAAAATCCGTAAGGAGCATCAAAGTCCCAGGCTCGAAGCTGCGGTTGATGCCGCCGCAGGCGTTCGTCAGCACGACCTGCTCCACTCCCAGCAGTTTGAGGACATAGAAAGGATAGCAGACTTCCTTCATGGAATAGCCCTCATAGAAATGAAAGCGTCCTTCCAGTGCAAAAACTTCCTTTTCTCCCAGCTTTCCTGCAAGCAAAGCACCTTTATGCCCCTGCACCGTTGACACCGGAAAGTTTGGAATTTCCTGATATGGGAGTTCTTCCGGCTCCGTAAAATCGGCCGTCAGGTTTCCAAGACCGGAGCCAAGTACCACGGCGATTTTTGGTCTTTTCGTGATGCGCGCCTGAATATATTCCGCGCTCTGCTGCACTTTTTCATAAAGACTGTCCATACTGTAAACTCCTCTCAAATTAAGTATCTCTCCGCTTCCTGCAATCTCTTCTTTTACGTTTCCCTTTAATCCGTATTTCCTGTTTTCCCATCTCCTGCCGCAGCCGCGTCATATCGTTGCGGTCTTGTTCGGAGAAGTTCTGTGAAGTGAAGGCGAATTATTCTAGCGTTTCACGGACAAAATGTGCCTGTATATTTTACATCTTCTTTTTTAATCCATGAAGAAATCATCTATTTCTTTCATGTTTTTCAATGTCTGCGACTCTTCTACACCTGTCACCTGAGCCAACATCATCGATTTGAGAAACGCTTCCCTATAGTTTGCAGAAAAAGCCTGTTCAATGAGGCTGCAGCACTGGGCGGTCTGCTTGTCTAAGTCAGCCAGATAGCATTTGTATTTTTCTTCAAGTTCAGCATCAAGCACATACTGCGCTTCGATGTATGCAGAGATAATCTCCTGTTCCCGTCTGTACAGCATTAACCGTCCATACGAAAAAACGAAGTCGGCTAAAGCAGCGCTTAATTCTGACATCATTTCACCCTTGAGCAGAGGGGAGCAAGTGGCAGAAAGCAGCTTGAACATTGCTTCTAAAGAGATCCATAAGCAATCTTCGGTGTACCGGATTTCATCGATTGATCCGTTATGAAACAGTTCCGTATTCGCCCGGAGCTCATCTGCTAATTTTAGAATCTTCTCGCATGCTTCTTCCGATGCAAAAGCTTGTATGATATCTACAGAACAGCGGATATAGCTTTCATACATCCGAAAGACAAACGCGCTGTATGCATCGTCCGGCAGCAGCAGAACATATTCGGAAATGTTATGAACGATGTCTTTCCAATCAGCTTCGCTAAAATCCGAGATTTTATTTCCTGCTGCTATTTTTTTCAATATCGCAAAGACTGCTATAGTCGCAGTCTTTGCTTTGTTTAACTCTTTTTCATCCTTTTTTATATTTACCTTTGCCAAAAGCTGTTGAATTCTTTCGATTTCTGTAATAGCAGCATCCAGTTTTTCTCCGAGTGGAGAATCCATTAACTTATCAATTATAAATGCATCTATTCGTATCTGATCAACTATCATTTTATTCTCCAACCGTAACGCAGAACATGGCTGCCATAGACTTTGTGTTGTTTACAAGCGCACCCAGCAACATCTTTTCATCGTCCTCGAGTGTCTGATAATCAGCCCCATAAAGATGTACTGCCTTCACATATTGTTCATTCAGACCGCAACGGATTTCTGAGGTTTCCTTCAGCACAGAATCAATTTTTGCATCCATTTCCCGTACACGCTCTGTGTTTTCTTTGATTGATTGGATTTCTTCATTCTTTTCTTTGTTCAGCTTTACTTTTTTAGTGGAAAGAACAAGAATTGATGAGAGTAATGTGGCTCCGGCAATTGTCAATCCCAAAGGTCCCGCCATAGCCAGAAACGCACTTCCTGCTGCCATTCCCTGCCCACCGGCAGCAAGTGCTCCGCCTCCAAGCCATGCGAGTGCGGCATTTGTTGCCGCAGCACCTGACAAAGAAGAAATTGCCGCGCCGGTCGAAGCAGTTCCGAATGTTGTCGCCACCCACATTGCAGCGGTCGGTGCCATAAACGCAACCGAGGCCCCCGCCGCAAGGCCGGCACCGGTGCCTGCCGCGGCCATTCTGCCATCCATTAATTCACGCTCCGCAAAATCGCATGCTTCCGTAAACTTTTGTCTGTCTGAAGTGATCTGCTCGAAATCTGCGGCAAACGATTTTGGCTTATTCGCGATACTGTTTACAAGCCCCTCTACGAAGGAAACAGAATCGACTGCTCTGCTTCTCTCAACGAACAGTTTCACGCCCTTATCGTTCATAAGGGTATATGCATCGTTGTATTCTGTGATAGAATTTTTCAACATGCGGTCAAGCTCGGTCAGCTTTTCTGCAAGATCATCCTTTACATCAAGAACGGTGTCTTTCGCTTCGTTTGCCTTTGTTTTGATTACTTCCGCAGTCCCTGTAACTTTGTCTTTTATCGCATCCGTATCAATGCTGCCCAAACCCTTTTGTGCGATTGCTTTTACTCCCTCAAAAGGCTTTCTCTTTTCCTGTGCCATATTCATTCCTCCATTTTTTAATTCGCACTCCAGTGCGTCCTAACACCACTTTTTTTCGCGAAACCTTTTTTAGACCGGATCATGCAAGGCGGTACATGTCAAAGCTTTTCGTCCAGACTAAATCATGTGCTTTTATTATAGTCGTAAAAAGAGAAAACATCAACAGCTTCGACTAAACGAAAATGTCATTTTTGTTTATTCTGACTTTTGGTCGAGCTACACAAGTCTTTACTGCGTTTCTTGTCAGCCGACTGCATAGTGTAATATAATGGAATCATGGTTAGCATGCCCTAACCAGTGTTTGAAAAATAATGGCGGGAGACTGCGAGGGTTTATCGTGCGGAGGACTGAGTATGAAGAAAGTTTTGCAATTAGAGGAAAATATCATAGAGGACATCGGACATGCCTTCGGCTACTATGACTACGGCACGGAGCATGGTCTGATCGACGCATTCCCAAGTCGTGATGCTGTTGCTGCGTTCATCTGCGGCTACGCAAGAATGGCTCTAAAAAGCGGAATGATGCAAACAACAAGTGAAAACGGTGAGGCCTATATCGCCTATAAGCTTCCCGGACAAAAAGTCAGCCTGAAAGCGATGCTGCCTCTGGCCAAAGGGCTGCTCAGCCCGATGAAAATAAAAGACTTGATTCGTTTTGTCAAAGTCATGGTCAAGGGTGGCCCGGGGCTGGATAAGCAGCTTGGCAAAACAAAGACTCCGTATATCTATGTCGGCATGGTCTGCGTCAGGGAGCAGTATCAGGGACAGGGATACATGCGGAAGGTCATGGACATTGCATTTGCCGAGGGCAACCGGCTCGGTGTTCCGGTAATCCTCGATACCGACGCCAAATCCAAGTGCGACAAATATATGCATCTGGGGATGGAACTTGCCGGCACACGCTGCTTTGGTGAGCACGGCGTGCTTTACGACTTAATAAAATATCCAGACTAATTATTCCAATGTTTCACGGACAAAATGTGCCTGTATCTGGCTTTCCGTGACCAAAACGGACTCCTGATGAAAGAACGCACACAGGTCTTTTGCAATATCATTTACAATGTCTTTTTCAACATCAATCAAGGTAACCACCAGACTTGTTTCTCTGGCATATTCGCCGTTTTCATAAATGTACCCACCTTCCTGTACATTGAAAGAAAAAGGCACTCTATACGAATAGCATACATTGCGAAGCACCCTGATATATTTCTCGTTTTCAAAGAGCTGTGTGTTCGTATTCAGATCGTTCAGCCCGATATAGATTTTTGATTCGACCATGTATAATCCTCCTTATGTTCTTTGCAGCTTCCCTGATTCACGCGGCATTTACATCTGCATGACTTCCTGAAGCGTCGTAACAGAACAGCCCTTGCTTTCATAATATGCAAGCATCTCCGGCAGCTTCTTTTTATCGTAGCTTGTGATGCAGTCCGACAGCA
>CABQMM010000046.1 GCA_902465215.1 uncultured Bacillota bacterium | reverse complement strand
GCGGAGTTTTTAGAAAAAATATTAAATATCAATTCTAAATACAACACTGAACTGATTGGAAAAGCATTCGACAAAGCCCAGGCTCTGCATGAAGGACAGCTGCGAAAAAGCGGCGAGCCATACTTTATCCATCCGATAAATGTGGCTTTAATTCTTGCAGAAATGGGTATGGATGACGCGACAATCGTCGGTGGGCTTTTGCATGATGTCGTTGAAGATACAGAATACACCAGAGAGCAGCTCGTCGCCGATTTCGGCGAGGAGATTGCTCTCTTGGTTGACGGTGTTACGAAGCTGGGAACCATTAAGTTTGAATCAAAAGAAGAGATTCAGGCAGAAAACTTCCGAAAGATGTTCCTTGCAATGTCTAAGGACATTCGTGTTCTCATCATCAAACTTGCGGACAGACTGCATAATATGAGAACGCTGGGCTTTATGAAGCCTGAAAAGATCGTTGAAAAGTGCAATGAAACACTTGAAATTTACGCGCCGCTTGCCAGCAGGCTCGGTATTTCCAAGGTAAAGTTTGAACTGGAAGATCTGGCGCTTCAATATCTTCATCCGGAAGAATTTGAAGATTTGAAGGAAAAGGTAAGCAAACGAAAAGAAGAAAGAGAAGAAACGATTAATACCGTTATCGGTGAAATCAAGGAATCCCTGAACGATATGGATTTACACTATGACATATATGGCAGGGCAAAACACTATTACAGCATTTATCGAAAAATGAAATATCAAAATAAGCAGATTGATGAAATTTTTGATTTGATTGCTGTAAGAATTATCGTAGAAAATGTAAAAGAATGTTACGCAGTTCTTGGTATCGTGCATACGATGTGGAAGCCGATACCGGGAAGATTTAAAGACTATATCGCCATGCCGAAACCGAATATGTATCAATCCCTGCATACGACGGTTATCGGAGACAACGGTGAACCATTTGAAATTCAGATAAGAACATATGAGATGCATAAAGTCGCTGAATACGGTATCGCAGCCCATTGGAAATATAAAGAGGGCGATACTTCCGGCAATGCATCCAATGATGATATAAAACTTGCATGGCTCAGACAGTCACTGGAATGGCAGCAGGACATTAAAGATCCGAAAGACTTCTTAGAGACCATGAAGATGGACTTGTTCGCAAGTCAGGTATTCGTTTTCACACCGAGAGGAGATGTTATTGAATTACCTGCAGGTTCGACCCCACTTGACTTCGCGTTTAAAATTCACTCGGCAATCGGGTGCAAATGCGTAGGCGCAAAGGTAAACGGAAAGATGGTTACGATTGACTACACGCTCCAGAACGGAGATATTGTTGAAATTGTAACCTCTGCAAACTCATCCGGCCCTAGTGTGGACTGGCTGAAGATTGCGAAGAGCTCCAATGCCAGAAATAAAATCAGAGGCTGGCTGAAAAAAGAAAACAAGTCAGAAAATATTGAAAAAGGTAAGGATTTACTTGACAAGTATATACGCAAAAAGGGCTATGACCCTTCGACATGCGCGAAATCCGCATTCTTGAATAAAGCGATGAAATCCATGAATTTTGCCAATTCAGAAGAAGCCTTTACGCAGCTTTCCAACGGCGGAACGCTTGTAAGCAAGTTCGCAAATCTGCTGTTCGGCTATTATGCGGAGGAAACCAACACCGAGGTGAAATCCAACGAAGCTGTCATTGAAGAACTGAAAGCTGCAGAGGCAAGAAAAGCAAAACTCCGTCAGAGAACCAATGACAATCCGGGCATCGTTGTGGAAGGTGCGGACAACCTGATGATTAAGCTTGCGAAATGCTGCAACCCGGTTCCGGGAGATGACATCATAGGGTTTATAACAAAGGGCAGAGGCATTTCCGTTCATCGGTGTGACTGCTCCAATATCGTTGCTCTGCCGGAAGAAGAGAAGCAAAGATTCATTCATGTGGAATGGGAGGACCTCAAGGCAGGAAAATCCTACAATGCGGACATCTGCATTATCGGAAACGACCGAAAGGGAATCCTCTCGGACATTTCCAGAGTCTGCGAAGATATGGATATTCATCTTTCGGGTGTCAATGCAAAGAGTGGTAAAGACGGAAGTCTGACGATGACAATCACTTTATCAATATCCAGTACACAGGAAATGCAGAAAGTACTGCGAAGTCTCAGAAATATCAGCGGCGTTACGCAGGTATACAGAGCAAAATCGTAAGGAGGAAAATATGAGGGCTGTTGTTCAACGTGTAACCGAAGCAGATGTGACGGTTCAAGGAAGCAGTACGGGCGCAATCCAAAAAGGCTTGGTCGTCCTTCTTGGAGTGGAAGACGGCGATACGAAGAAGGATGCCGATTATATTGCGGACAAGGTTTCAGGGCTTCGGATTTTTGACGATTCAGAGGGAGTGATGAATCTTTCCGTATCGGACATCGGAGGTGGAATCTTATCCATTTCACAGTTTACGCTCCTTGCAGACGCGCGAAAAGGCAAACGGCCGAGCTATATCAAGGCAGCAAGACCGGAAGCTGCAAAGGAACTTTATGATTATTTTAATTCAAGAATCGAAGAAAAGGGAATTACGGTCGGAAAGGGAATTTTTCAGGCAGAAATGCTTGTCAAAATCTATAACGACGGTCCGGTGACAATTCTGCTGGACAGCAAAAAAATTTTTTAAGAGGTAAATAATGAAAGTAATCAGTTATGTAACAGGGCCGATACAGGTCAACACATATTTAGCATATGACGAAGAAACAAACAAAGGTTTTATCGTCGATCCGGGAGATTATTCCCCGAAATTGAGCAAACAAGCCATGGATTTAGGCTTAGACATAGAATATATTATTTTGACACATGGACACGGAGACCACATCGGCGGCGTAGAACGCTTTAAAAGAGACTTTGCCGGTGCTAAGGTAGTTGCGCATGAAAAAGAAAAAGAAATGCTTGCAGACGCTGAAATAAACTGCTCTGTCGAAATGTTTCCAAAGCCAATCATACTGGAAGCGGATATCTGGGTAAAGGGCGGAGATACGCTGAAAGTCGGAAATATGGAGCTACATTTCATTTATACGCCGGGGCATACGAAAGGCGGAATGTGCATCTATGTTGACGGAAATCTCTTCAGCGGGGACACGCTGTTCCGCTATTCCATAGGCAGAACGGATTTTTACGGCGGCGATTTTGACGCTTTGATGAACTCGATTAAAAAGAGACTTTTCACGCTGCCTGACGATACGGTAGTTCTGCCGGGACACATGGGAGTTTCGACAATCGGAGACGAAAAGAGAGGAAATCCTTTTGTATAATATCATTATAAAGAACATCGAGAATAAATATGATTTCGCCGAACTCATCAAAATTTTTCTGAGGCCTGAAGAATTCAATGCTTATACGGAAGCAGAATATGTCGAAAAAGCGGAAGCGTGTGAGTCGGCTGAGCTGATTATTTTCAATGAAGAAAGGTCAGAAGACAAAAACGAAATAAAACGGGAGATTTACAATAAACTTTCTCGGTTAACCGACAAAAAGCCGGAGTGGGGAATTTTGACCGGCGTACGGCCTGTAAAGCTTACAGGTGAGTTGTTTCAGAAGCTTGGGACGCAGGAAGCTGTTGAAAACGAACTTGCGCGCACCTATCTTTTGGCAGAAGAAAAAATACGCCTTTTGACGGATACCTATAATTATCAGCAGAAAACCTGCGGCAATCCGCCGCATAATTCCGTGGGAATCTATATTGGAATTCCGTTTTGCCCGACGAGATGCCTGTATTGCTCGTTTACTTCCAATCAGGTGGGCGATGCGGAAATCGCAAGGTACCTCGAAGCACTGAAAACCGAAATCAGCTATGTTGGCAGGCGGATGCGCGAAACCGGACTTACGGCGGAGAGCATCTACATCGGCGGCGGAACTCCGACGACGCTGACCGCAGAGCAGCTGGATGATTTGCTTCAGACGGTTGAGGACAATCTGGACTTACGCATGCTGAAAGAATTCACAGTTGAGGCCGGGCGCCCTGACACGATTACATACGAAAAATTAGAAGCGATTCATAAACATAAAATTGAAAGAATCAGCATAAATCCGCAGTCCATGAAGGAAAAAACGCTTGAGCTTATCGGCCGTTCACACGAACCTGCTGACATTGTGAAGGCATTTCAGAAGGCAGACTGGGTTGGCATTCCGGTAGTCAATGCGGACTTGATAACGGGACTTCCGGAGGAAACCCCAGAGGATTTTGCACGAACACTGGATGAAATCATAGCTTTAGATCCTGAAAACATAACCGTGCATACGCTTGCGGTCAAACGGGCTTCACGGCTTGTGGAGGTCGATAAGGACTTTCATTACAAGCAGGCGCAGACAGTGGCAGAAATGCTTAAAATCGCAAGAGAAAAACTCAAAGAAGCAGGATTTCGGCCGTATTATTTATATCGGCAGAAGCACATGGCAGGGGCCTTTGAAAATGTGGGCTATTGTCAGAATGACACTCCCTCAATCTATAATATTCGTATTATGGAGGAGAAACAGACGATTCTCGCGCTTGGCGCCGGCGGAATCAGCAAAATGTATTATCCTGCCGAAAACAGGCTCGAACGAGTGCCGAATGTATCAAATTACGAAATCTATATTTCCCGTCTTGAGGAAATGCTGGATAGAAAAGAACAAAATATTTTTAAGGAGGTAAAATAGCATGTTAACGAATGCTCCAAAAGGAACAAAAGACATAATGATGGACCATGTGTATAAGTGGCATTATGTTGAAAAAAAATGGAAAGAAATCTGCGCGAGATACGGATTTAAAGAAATCAGAACTCCGATATTTGAACATACAGAATTATTTCAGAGAGGTGTAGGCGATACGACCGATATCGTGCAGAAGGAAATGTACACATTTGAGGATCACGGCGGCCGCTCTATCACATTGAAGCCGGAGGGAACTTCCCCTGCAGTTCGTGCGTTTATCGAGCACAAACAGTATGCGGAAGTGCAGCCGATCAAGCTGTATTACGATATTCCTTGCTTCCGTTATGAAAAGCCGCAGTCGGGTCGTTTAAGACAGTTCCACCAGTTTGGGGTGGAAACCTTCGGGACGACGAACATGGTTGCAGACGCTGAAATCATTGCAATCGGATATGATTTTCTGACTTCCATGGGCGTTACCGACCTTACGCTTGAGATAAACTCCGTCGGCTGTCCGGAATGCCGCGCAAAACACAGAAAAGCACTCAAGGACTTCCTTGCTCCGAAGTACGATCAGCTTTGCGACACATGCAAGTCCAGATACGAAAAGAATCCGATGAGAATTCTTGACTGCAAGAGCCCGATCGACCAGGAACTCGTTCAGGGAGCACCTATGATGGTGGATTTCCTTTGCGATGACTGCAAAAACGCATTTGAAGATTTGCAGAAGAACCTTGACGCTCTTGAAATCCCTTATGTTATCAACCCTAAGATCGTAAGAGGCCTTGACTATTATACAAAGACCGCATTTGAATTCGTAACAAACAGCCTCGGTGCTCAGGGCACCGTATGCGGCGGAGGCAGATACGATAACCTTGTGGAAGAGGTTGGCGGACCTCCAATCCCGGGCGTTGGCTTCGGTCTCGGAAAGGAAAGACTGCTGATGCTCATGGAAGCAAACGGCGTTGAAATTCCAAAACCGTCCGATTGTGATGTTTTCATTGCGACGATGGGAGAGGCTGCAAAGCTTTACGGACAGAAACTTCTGTTTAACCTCAGACGAAACGGCATTAAGAGCCAGATTGACGACCTTCAGAGAAATTTCAAGGGTCAGTTCAAATATGCGGACAGACTCGGTGCGAAATATGCTGTCGTAATCGGTGACAACGAACTGGAAACCGGTGTTGCGACATTGAAAGATATGGAAAAAGGCGAACAGTCCGAAGTGAAATTCGACGATCTTATTGATGAATTGAAGAAGAGAATTTAGGAGAAGAAAAAGATGAGCACTATTTTTAAAAGAACGCACATGTGCGGCACTTTAAATATTGAAAATGTAGACCAGGAAGTTGTTTTAAACGGATGGGTTGCAAAGAGAAGAAACCTCGGAGGCTTGATTTTCGTGGATTTAAGAGACAAAACGGGAATCGCGCAGGTAACTTTTGACGACAAAATCCCGCAGGAACTTTTTGAAAAGGCTGACGCTCTCAGAAGTGAATATGTCATCGGTGTAAAGGGCATTGTGAAAGAAAGAAGCGCGAAGAACGAAAATATTCCAACAGGCGAAATCGAAGTATTTGCAACGGATATGGTTCTTTATTCCGAAGCGGACACACCGCCGATTTACATCAAGGATGATGACAACGTTGACGACAATCTGAGACTGAAATATCGTTATCTGGACCTCAGAAAGACGAAAATGCAGAGAAATCTTACATTCAGACATAAAGTATGCAAATGTGCGAGAGACTACTTCGACGAAAACGGATTCACCGAGGTGGAAACTCCGATGCTCATCAAATCCACTCCGGAAGGCGCAAGAGACTATATCGTTCCTTCCAGAGTTTATCCGGGCGAATTTTATGCGCTTCCGCAGTCGCCGCAGCTCTTCAAGCAGCTTTTGATGGTAGGCGGAACGGACCGATATATGCAGATTGTAAAGTGCTTCAGAGATGAAGACCTTCGTGCCGACAGACAGCCTGAATTCACACAGATTGACCTTGAGATGTCTTTTGTGGATCAGGACGATGTAATCGCAATCCAGGAAGGCTTCCTCGCAAAAGTTTTCCGCGAGCTCAAAGGCGTTGAAATCCAGCTTCCGCTTCCGAGAATCACTTGGGACGAGGCGATGGAACGCTACGGCTCCGACAAGCCGGACACTCGTTTCGGATTTGAGCTCAGAAAGCTTAACGATACAGTAAAAGACTGCAGTTTCAAGGTTTTCACTGACTGCCTTGCAAACGGCGGAGATGTCAGAGGTATCTGCGTAACCGGCGGTTCCGAGCAGTTCAGCAGAAAAGATATTGATAAATTAACAGACATGACGAAGGCATACGGCGCGAAGGGCCTCGTATGGATTCGTGTAAATGACGGAGAATATAAATCATCCGTGGACAAATTCTTTTCACAGGAAGAACTTGCGGAAATTGCGAAGGTATTTGAGGCGAAGAAAGATGACCTCATCTTCATCTGTTCCGACAGAGCAAAGGTAACTTACGATTCTCTCGGATTCCTCAGAAGAGAGTGCGCGAAGAGAATGGAACTTCTTGATGACAATCAGTATAACTTATTATGGGTTGTTGACTTCCCGATGTTTGAAGAAGACGAAGAAGACCACTCCCTCAAGGCTATGCACCACCCGTTTACTTGTCCGAAACTCGACCAACTTGACTTGCTGGATACAGACCCGCTTGCAGTGAAAGCGGATGCTTACGACATCGTTCTGAACGGCGTTGAACTGGGTGGCGGTTCTGTGAGAATCCACGACAAGAACCTTCAGGCGAAGATGTTTGAAGTGCTCGGCCTGACAAAGGAAGAATGCGATGAAAAATTCGGCTTCTTAATCGAAGCATTTAAATACGGCGCACCGCCTCATGCAGGACTTGCGTACGGTCTTGACCGGTTCGTAATGCTGCTTTTGGGCGAGCCTTCCATCAGAGAAGTCATCGCATTCCCGAAGAATCAGAACGCGCAGTGCCTTGTTTCCAACGCACCTTCGCCGGTAGACCGGGCGCAGCTTGATGAACTCGGTATTACAACGAAGTAAAACATTTGACAGATATATGCAGGAGGAGCCATGGCAAAGCAATGCATTAACTGCGGTGCTAAAATCCGATTCAGAGAGAACTATTTTACACTATCCAACCAGGGAAAATATTTTTGCGAAAAATGCGCAAAGACAGCAGAACCGCTTCTGAATGAAATTAAGACGATAACAAGTGCAAAGTCATACGAAGCCGCAAAAGAAAAGTTTAATGAGGAACTTTCAAAAGCACCGCTTCTTGACGGAGCAAAAAAATATCTGCGGTATGAGTTCGACGACATTGCAAGAATGGCATCAATTGTGCCGGACAAGCAGTATGCGAATGCGAAAACTTTCAAAGGTTCCTTTCCGGCATGCCGCGATGCGGTTTACCAGGCAGGAAAGACCATTTGCGGCTCAGAACCTGTGGTGCCAATGCAGTGCATAAAAATAA
>CABQMM010000045.1 GCA_902465215.1 uncultured Bacillota bacterium | reverse complement strand
CTTCCCGCACTGGCAGAGATTTTTCATAAGCCCGTGATGGCAAATGTCAGCGGATTTTCCGTGAGCGATTATGCGAAGACGGTCGAAAAACTCGAAGCCAACGAAGCGGCGAGCCGCCAGATTGGATGGTACGAAATCAATATCAGCTGCCCGAATGTGCATGGCGGCGGCATGGCGTTCGGAACCTGTCCACAGGCGGCGGCAGAGGTCACGAGGGAAGTCAGGAAGATGACGAAGAAGCCGATGCTGCTGAAGCTTTCCCCGAATGTGACGGATATTGCGGAAATTGCGAAAGCTTGCGAAGACGCCGGCGCGGACGGAATCAGCTTGATTAACACGCTGCTTGGAATGCGAATCGATCTACGGACAAAACGCCCGGTCATCGCCAATAAAATGGGAGGATTTTCGGGTCACGCGATTCTGCCGGTGGCGCTGCGTATGGTGTGGCAGGTCTACGATGCGGTAAAGATTCCGGTTGTCGGGATGGGCGGCGTTTCAAGTGCCGAGGAAGTCATTGAAATGATGCTTGCGGGAGCGTGCGCGGTGGAAATCGGAGCGGCAAACCTGACCGAACCGTTTATCTGCAAAAAAATTATCGAAGAATTACCAACTACATGTAAAAAATACGGAATTACAAGTTTAAAGGAAATCATAGGAGGTGCTCACTAATGGGAAAAGATGTAATTATCGCCTGCGACTTTGCTTCGGCAGAGGAAACGCTGGCATTTCTGGACAAATTCACCGAAGAAAAGCCATATGTCAAAATCGGCATGGAGCTTTACTATGCGGAGGGACCGCAGATTGTGAAGAAAATCAAGGAGCGCGGGCATAAAATTTTCATGGACTTGAAGCTGCACGACATTCCGAACACCGTGAAAAAGGCGATGAAAGTTCTTTCGGGGCTGGATGTCGATATGTGCAATCTTCATGCGGCAGGCACGATTGCGATGATGGAGGCGGCACTCGAAGGCCTGACAAGAGAAGACGGCACGAGACCTTTGCTGATTGCGGTTACCCAGCTTACCTCCACCGACCAGGAGCGGATGGAAAAGGATTTACTGATCGAAAAGCCTCTGGAAGAGGTGGTCGACCATTATGCGGCAAATGCGAAAAAAGCAGGGCTTGACGGCGTGGTATGTTCGCCTCTGGAAGCGGAGCGGGTGCATGAGCTTTGCGGAGAAGGCTTCCTGACGGTAACGCCGGGCGTGCGCTTTGCGGACGGCGATGCGGGCGATCAGGTGCGCGTGACGACCCCGCAGCGGGCAAAGGAAATCGGCTCGGACTATATCGTGGTCGGACGCCCGATTACGCAGGCAGAAGACCCTGTGGCAGCCTACAGACGCTGCGTCAGCGAGTTTGTCGGCTGAGGACAGAAGCCGTGAAACGGCAAAAATGAAATTGTAAGTTACAGGCATGTTAAGTATAAAGGAGATTAGTATGAGTTTTAAACAGGAAATTGCAAAGGGTCTGCTTTCCATCGAGGCGGTTTTTCTCAGACCGGAGGAGCCGTTCACATGGGCGAGCGGAATTAAAAGCCCGATTTACTGCGACAACCGTCTGACGCTGACAGCACCGGATGTGCGTACCATGGTGGAAAACGGACTTGCAGAAGTAATTAGAGAGAACTATCCGCAGTGCGAGGTTCTGATGGGAACCAGCACGGCAGGAATCGCACACGCGGCAATCACCGCGCATCTGATGGACCTTCCGATGGGCTATGTCAGAGGCTCCGCAAAGGATCATGGACGCACGAATCAAATCGAAGGAAAGCTTTTGCCGGGCCAAAAAGTGGTCGTTGTCGAGGATTTGATTTCCACCGCGGGTTCCGCCGTTGACACCGTAAAGGTGCTTCGGGAAGCGGGAGCGGAAGTCCTTGGAATCGCCAGCATTTTTACATACGGCATGAAGAAAGGCCTCGAGCGCCTTGCGGAAAACGAAGTGAAAAACGTGAGCCTCTGTGATTTGGACGCTTTAGTGGAAATCGCGGCAGAAAGCGGATATATCAAACAAGACGAAAAAGCAAAAATTTTAAAGTTCAGAGACAACCCTTCCGATGAGGGCTGGATGAAAGGAGACAAATAATGAAAGAAATCAGAAACCTGATTAACATTACCGACTTAACTGTAGAAGAAATCGACGAGCTGATTGCGGTTGCGGACGACATCGTTGAAAATCACGCTGCATATGAGGATATCTGCGCGCATAAAAAACTTGCGACGCTGTTCTTTGAGCCGAGCACCAGAACCAGACTCAGCTTTGAAGCTGCAATGCTCGAGCTCGGCGGAAGCGTTCTGGGATTCTCCGAAGCAAGCTCCAGTTCCGCGGCAAAGGGCGAAAGCGTGAGCGATACGATTCGCACGGTCGGCTGCTATGCGGACATCATCGCAATGCGTCACCCGAAAGAGGGCGCGCCGATTGTTGCGGCACAGCGCACGACGGTTCCGATTATCAACGGCGGCGACGGCGGACATTTCCACCCGACACAGACCTTGACCGACCTTTTGACGATTAAGAGAAAGAAAGGCCGTCTGGATCATATGACAATCGGACTTTGCGGAGACCTGAAATTCGGACGTACCGTTCACTCCCTCATCGAGGCAATGCTCCGCTACAAAGGCATTAAATTCGTGCTGATTTCACCGCAGGAGCTTCAGGTGCCGGATTATGTAAAGGAAAAGATGGACGCGGCAGGCGCAGAATGGACGGAAGTGGAGACTTTGGAAGAGGCAATGCCGCAGCTTGACATCCTGTACATGACCAGAGTGCAGAGAGAGCGTTTCTTCAACGAAGAAGACTATGTGAGACTGAAAGACAGCTATATCCTGAATCTGGAAAAGCTGCAGCCTGCAAAGGAAGATTTGACAATCATGCATCCGCTGCCGAGAGTAAATGAAATTTCGGTTGAAGTGGATGACGACCCGCGCGCATGTTACTTCTTCCAGGCGCTTTGTGGAAAACACATCCGTATGGCGCTGATTCTCTTCCTGCTCGGCATCAAGAGAGCGTAGAGCGAAGGGAAACTACAGAATTTAGAGTTAATGAAAATGAAAACAGGGAGGAAAAAATGAATATAGACGGCGTAAAAAACGGAATCGTACTGGACCATATCAAGGCAGGAAAGAGCATGATGGTTTACGAACTTTTGGGACTCGACAAGATTGACAACTGCGTAGCGGTGATTCAGAATGTTTCCAGCTCCAAATACGGAAAGAAGGATATCATTAAAATCGATGAAAGCATCGAACTGGACTTAGATGTTCTGGGTTATATCGACAGCAATATCACTGTAAATCACGTGAAAGACGGAAAGCTGGAAAAGAAACTACACTTAGAGCTTCCGCTGACCCTTAAAAATGTAGTAAGATGCAAAAACCCGAGATGCATTACAAGCATTGAGCAGGAAATCGTACACACCTTCCGTCTGGTTGACAGGGAAAAGAAGGTTTACCGCTGTGCTTACTGCGACGCAGAACATCGGGTAAAATAGCTTTGTGAAAAAATCTTCACATTGCTTGAAAGCGTGAGAAAATAGACGAATACGGGGTATGAATAGTTTGCCGGAAGTACCTGCAAAGTCTCTGAAGCTTGCATGAAAATCAAAAAAGTGGTATAATCTACGATTGTGAAACTTGTTTCTTATGACAATGGAGGAAAAACATGAAGAAAAGTATAGCACTTTTGCTTGCTGCAGCTCTGCTTCTGGCGTTTTTTGCGTTGGTTGGCTGCAACAAGGACGGCAATGCCGACGGTGAAAATCTGTCGCTGTGCGTAGTGGTGCCTTCCGGGTTTGGAGATAAATCTTTCAACGATTCTGCGAAAGAAGGAGCAGAACGGCTTCAGGAAGATTTAGGAGTGAAAGTAAGTACGATTGAATGCAAGAACGAAAATTATAAACAGAATATGATAGCGGCGGCTGCGGAAAACGATTTCGTCGTTCCCGTCGGATGGGAATTCAGCGAGATCAAGGAAGTCGCAGCGGAAAACCCGGATGTGAAATTTATCTGGGTGGACAATGTCGTAGACGGAATCGAGGAATGCCCGAACATTCTTTGCATCACCTATGAGCAGAACGAAGGCTCCTTCCTTGCCGGATATATTGCGGCAAAGATGTCGCAGACCAATGCAGTCGGCGTTGTAGGCGGAGAGGATTCCGGCGTAATCAATGACTTTATCGTGGGCTACGAGCAGGGCGCCAAGTATGCAAATGCAGGCATTCAGGTTTATAAAACCTATACCGGCGATTATGAAAGCCCTGAAAAAGGAAAGCTTGCGGCAGAAGAACTCCATGCAAAGGGTGCTGATGTCATCTTCCAGGTTGCGGGCAACAGCGGAAACGGTGTTTTCCAGGCAGCGAAGGAAGGCGGATTCTACGCAATCGGCGTTGACCAGGACCAGAAGATCTCGGCACCGGAGTACGATGATGTCATCATCTGTTCGATGAAAAAAGATATCGGAAGCACGATTTACGATGCAGTAAAATCGTATATTGAGGACGAAATCTGGAACGGCGGCACAAACTGGCTTGTCGGAATGGAAGACGGCTATATTTCCATCGCATACGGCGGCGCAGATTCCAAGCAGATGGTAGATGACGACACGAAGAAAGAAGTCAGTGGCCTGGCGAAGAAAATTGCATCCGGCAGTATCGAGGTAGATACTGCAAGGACAATGTAAAAAAGAAAAATGAAAGGAAATTTTGAGATGAAAAAATTTTTAACAGTTTTACTGGCGGCGAGCTTGTGCTTCAGCATGGCGCTGCTTTCCGGATGCGGTTCTTCCGATGACGGAGATGTTTATGCGCAGACTGATTTAAGCGAACTGGTAACGCTTCCGGACTATGATGAATTCACCGTAGATGAAATCAAGGTGAATATCACAGATAACAAGCTGAATGCGGAAATCGACAGCAGACTGGAATCTGCAGGGGAAACCAAGGAAGTTACAAGCGGAACCGTGGAAAAGGGTGATGACGTTACTATTTCTTTCAAAGGCACGCTGGCTGACGGTACGACAGCGGACAGAATGCAGAGCGATTCTTATCCTTTAACACTTGGCAGCGGCAGCATGATTGACGGCTTCGAAGAAGGTCTCTACGGCGCGAAAATCGGAGAAACCAAAACTTTAAAACTGAAGTTCCCGGACCCGTATAAGAATAACGAAGAACTTTCGGGAAAAGATGTTACTTTCGAAGTAAAGGTTTTGAATAAAAAAGTCAAAGAACCTGCAACCCTCAACGATGATTTCGTTAAGGCAAACAGTGAAGCCAAGACTGTGGACGAGTATAAAGAACTGGTGAAGAAAGAGCTGGAAGAGCAGGAATACAGCAATCAGGAAAGCAACGCAAAGGTTACGCTTTTCAATGACATCGTGGAAAAAGCAGAAGTAAAGAGTATTCCGGACGAGATTAAGCAGTTTGAAATGGATCTTTGCGAGACGACTTACCGCAATTACTGCGAAAAGAACAATATCGAATGGGCGACATTCCTTGAAGATACTTTGAAGGTAACCGAGGATGAGTTCAAAGAACAGCTTGATATTTATGCAGAAGAAATGGCAAAATATAAGATGATTGCTTATGCGATGGCAGAAAAAGAAGACATTTCCTACACGCAGAAGGAAGTCATCGACAATCTCCTCTCCATGGCAGGCGTTGACTCTGAAGATGCTTTTGAGAGCACATACGGAGCAACAGCCGAGGAATATGCGGCTACTTACAACAGCTACGGATTAAAGGTGTCCATGCTGCTTGACGCATCGCTGGATAAGATTTACGACAGAATTGCAGCAAAGAAATAACGTGCGACAGCGAACCGCGCAGCTACCCGGCAGCGGTTCGTTTTTTATGGCATATTTTCCTCAGGACAGGCATATATTCTACTACAAACAAAGGGGAGGAATACAAATGCTAAGTACGGACAAACTGAAAAATAAAGAAGTAATCAATATTTTCGACGGAAGGAGCCTCGGATTTGTCAGTGACATTGAGGTGAATCTGGAAAAGGGAACGATTGAAGGAATCGTGATCCCATCTGAGAGAGGACTCTTCGGTTGGTTTAACAAAGGCGAAAACGATATGCTGATTAACTGGGAGCGGGTGAAAACCGTCGGCGATGATGTGATACTTGTGGACATGGAAGAACCGTTGTAGTATAATAAAATCAATATATGATTTGAAAGAGGAGACACAGAATATGAAGTGCCCGTTTTGCGAAAGCCCTGACACGAAGGTAATCGATTCCCGTCCGACGGAAGAGGGACATGCTATCCGAAGAAGACGCGGATGCGATAAGTGCGGAAAAAGATTTACGACCTATGAGAAGGTGGAAGAAACGATTTTGATGGTAGCCAAGAAGGATTCGCGGCGAGAAGTCTTTGACCGCAGCAAAGTGCTCAATGGCATTGCCAAGGCTTGTGAAAAGCGTCCGGTCACGATGACGCAGATGGATGCCATGGTCGACGAAATCGAAAAGACGCTGAATAATTTGATGGAAAAGGAAGTCGACAGCAACTACATCGGTGAGCTTGTCATGGAAGAGCTGAAAAAAGTTGATGAAGTCGCATATGTGCGCTTCGCTTCCGTATACAGGCAGTTTACGGATGTCAATACTTTTATAAAAGAAATTGAGAAACTAATCGGAAAGCAGGAAACAGATAAATGACGGATAAAATTTTTCAAATTGCAATCGACGGGCCGAGCGGTGCCGGGAAATCAACCATTGCCAAGGCAGTTGCGGCAAGGCTTGGAATTGACTATATTGACACCGGCGCAATGTATCGGGCGGTAGGTCTTAAAATGAAGAGGCTTGGGATTCCGATGAAGGAGGATGATACGCTTTTTGCTATGCTTGAGGACACTGACATCGACTTTTCAAAGGGAAAGGTTTATCTGGATGGCGAAGATGTGAGCGGGCTGATTCGGACCGAGGAAATCTCCAAGGCGGCATCTGACTGTTCGGCATTCGCTTCTGTGCGCAGAAAGCTCGTGCAGCTTCAGCAGAAGATGGGACGCGCTAAGAGTGTGATTATGGACGGCAGAGACATCGGAACCGTCGTCTTAAAGGACGCTCCATATAAATTCTTCTTGACGGCAAACGACGAGGAAAGAGCGATGCGCCGCTACAAGGAACTGCTTGAGAAAGGTGAGACCCAGAGTTTTGAAGAAGTTTTGAAAAAGCTCCGGCAGCGTGATTTGAACGATTCTACGCGTGAGGTTACGCCTCTTAGAAAGGCAGAGGATGCAGAAGAAATCGACAGCACGAACATGAGTATTGACGAAGTTGTCAGCTATATCTGTGAAAAAATCGTATAAAGCATATAAAGAATACTGCAAATTGGAATAAACGAAACCTCCGGTGGGGAAAATGAACCTGCGGGAGGTATTTTTATGGGACGAAGAGAAAAGAGAATGCAGATGGAAGAAAATACACTTTTTTCAGCCTTCAGGAAGCGGATGGAGTTTGCTATGGCACTCTTTTTCGTGATGATTCTGCTCCTTCTTTCGCGTCTTGCTTACATCCAGCTCGCCTGTCATGACGCTTTCGCGCAGGCGGCGCATGCGCAGTACGAAATGACAATTATCGGTTTAGACGAAGGATATCATTATTATTGCATTATCGAAAAAGAAAAAGCTGACAGCGGTCTGGCGAGTCTGCTTGCTGGTGAACAGGCCCGTGACATAACAAAAGAGTCCTCACGTTATATGGTATACGAAATGAAGACTCTTGATTGTGAGCTCTGCGGGCTGCTGAAAGAACGTTACAACGCTTATACTTTCCGAAATTTTGCGCCGCGTTCCAAGGTTATCTTGCAGGCGGATGCGGCAGGGCGGATCCTTCCGGGGCTGCACCCTGAAACTCAAGGGCGCGCTTGAGCTTTTCCAAAGCCTTTTTTTCAATTCTTGAAACATACGAGCGGCTGATATTCAGAGACGAAGCAATTTCACGCTGCGGCCGCGGCTCATTTCCGTCCAGACCATAGCGGGCAACGATGACCGTTTTCTCACGGGGCGACAGAACGCGGTCAATCGCCTGATAAAGTTTTCCTACCTGAATCTTTAAACTGATGGAATCAATAATTTCGTCTGTGTCCGTGCCTAAAATATCGTTCAAACTGATTTCATTTCCGTCTTTATCCGTTCCGATGGGAAGACTCAGG
>CABQMM010000044.1 GCA_902465215.1 uncultured Bacillota bacterium | reverse complement strand
CCTGGACGCTGGACGGCGAGTATCAGGAAGGATTGGAAGAAATTAAGGTGGTAAACCTGCATAACGCCATTGATTTGGTGATGAACGGAAAAAGAAAATAGACCTAAAACTAAGCTCAAAAAACGGACTTGAAAGGAGATGGCAATGAGCGAAGCTTTAATTTTAGCATTTTTATTCTTTATGGGCTGCATTATAGGCTGGGGAATCGAAGTGATTTTCCGGCGCTTTAAAAAGGAAAATGTGAGCAGAAAATGGGTGAATCCGGGATTTCTGGTAGGTCCTTACCTGCCGCTGTACGGCTTTGGGCTGTGAGGGTTGTATCTACTGGCAAGCATTGAAAACACCGGGCTGATTGAAGAAGTGACGGTAGGCAGCAAGCTCATACTTTTTATCATAATGGCAATTGTGATGACGCTGTTTGAATACATAGCGGGTGTAATTTTCATCAAGGGACTGCATGTCCAGCTCTGGGACTACAGCAAAGAAAAATTCAATTTTCAAGGAATTATTTGCCTGAAGTTTTCCATCTTCTGGGCGCTTCTGAGTGCGGCATATTACTTCTTAGTGCATCCGCGCATATTGAATGCCCTGCAATGGCTGTCGCATAATCTGCAGTTTTCATTTTTCATCGGCGTATTCTTTGGCATTTTCACCATCGATGTGGTATATTCGCTGAATATCGTTGCGAAAGTGCGTGCATTCGCAAAGGAAAAGGAAATCCTTGTCAAGTACGAAGAACTGCGTGCGCAGATTCGCGAAAATGCAGAGGAGCAGCGTGAAAAACTGCACTGGTTCCTGCGCTTCCAGTCGGGAACGCCGCTCAGAGAACATCTGGCAAAATATGCAGAGCTTAAACTAAATGAAATTGAAGACTTTGTGCGCAACAATCCGGTGAAATAACAGGACGCGCACAATGTGCAATAAAACAAAAAAGCCTTTCAGCATATCGTAAAAACGAAATATGCAGAGAGGCTTTTCTTTCTTATGTAAGAATTTTATTTTTTGATGATGCGGTAGCTGAGCACCTTTGCGCCGTTTTCTCCCTTGAAGAGGAGTGCCGGAACATCTTCGAGAGGTGTCTCTGCCAATACATAGGAGATTCCGTCCTCGCGGCGGCTCGCCATTACCTTGGAAATGCTGATCTCCGCGGAGGAAAGCATTTCAATGACTTCGGAAGCGGGGTCTGCCATATCCTTTACCATGACTGCAAGTCGCGAGCCTTTTTCAAGTTCACCCATGTCAAGTTTCGGGAAGTTCACGGAATTGATGATGTTTCCATCTTCAAAGAAACCGCGAAGCTCGTTTACTGCCATAATTGCGCAGTTGTCCTCCGCCTCTGCTGTAGAAGCGCCGAGGTGCGGAAGAAGGATAACCTTATCTCTTCCGACCATGTTGTCGTTCGGGAAGTCTGTAACGTATTTTGCTACTTTGCCTGATTCCAGCGCAACCGCAAGATCCGGCTCATTTATCAATTTATCTCTCGAGAAATTCAAGAGGACCGTGCCGTCTTTCATTGCATTGAAAAGCTCGCGGTTCATCATACCCTTCGTTGCGTCGTTTGCAGGAAGGTGAAGCGTCACATAGTCGCAGAGCGCGAGCATTTCTTCTAAATCCTGATAAACGCTGATTCCTTCACCGCCGGAAACATAATACGGATCGTAGCCGACAATCTCCATGCCGAGAGCTTTGGCTGCGGCAGCGACCTTGCGTCCGATTGCACCCAGACCGACAACGCCGAGTGTCTTTCCGAGAATTTCATGTCCCGCGAACTGTGACTTGCCTTTTTCAACAGTTTTGCTGACATCTTCTTTCAGCTCCGAAGCCCATGTGAGAGCCTGCGGAACATTTCTGGCTGCCAAAAAGAGACCGCAGATTACGAGTTCTTTTACCGCGTTTGCGTTCGCACCCGGGGTATTGAATACGACAATGCCTTTTTCTGCGCATTTATCGAGCGGAATGTTGTTCACGCCTGCACCGGCTCTGGCAACCGCCTTCAGCTTTTCGCTAAGCTCCATCTCATGCATATCCTGGCTTCTGACAAGGATTCCGTCTGCTTTTTCAGTCTCGTCAACGAGCATATAGTTTCCGGGAAGCTGCTTTAAGCCGACCGGTGAAATTTTATTTAAAGTTGCTATTTTGTACATAAATATTTACCTCCTCGACTCAGTATATCACTTTACGAAAGCCGCGTAAAGTGGTATACTATCAATATCTACGAGAAATTACAGGAGGTTAAGATAAAATGGATAAATATAATCGTGTTTATAATTTTTCTGCAGGTCCTTCGATGCTGCCTGTAGAAGTTTTGGAAAATGTGCAGAGAGACCTACTGAATTATGACGGAAGCGGTCAGTCCGTAATGGAGATGAGCCACCGTTCAAAAGAATATAAGAAAATTATCGAGGACGCTGAAGCAAACCTCAGAGAGCTGATGAACATCCCTGACAACTATAAGGTGCTTTTCCTGCAGGGCGGAGGCACGCTGCAGTTTGCAATGGTTCCGCTGAATCTTTTGAAAAATACGAAGAAAGCGGACTATGTTGTAACAGGAACATGGGCGAAGAAAGCTTATAAAGAAGCCTGCAAATTCGGCGATATTCATGTAATTGCGTCTTCCGAGGATGACAAGTTCACGTGGGTGCCGAAGATTAAGAAAGAAGACATTCGTTCAGACGCGGATTATGTATACATTACGACAAATAATACTATCTATGGAACGAAGTACAACTATGTGCCGGAAACCGGTGATATTCCGCTCGTTGCGGATATGTCATCGAACATTATGTCCGAAGTTGTGGATGTAACGAAGTTCGGAATGATCTGGGCAGGCGCGCAGAAAAATGTGGGACCTGCAGGCGTTACCATTGTCATTGTACGTGAGGATTTAATCGGTCACGCGGATGAAAAGGTACCGACTTATTTGGATTATCAGATTCACGCAGACAACGGCTCGATGTACAATACGCCGCCATGCTTCTCCATCTATGTTGCAGGCGAGGTATTCAAATATCTGAAGTCCATCGGCGGAGTCGAAGAAATGGAAAGAAGAAACCGCGAAAAAGCAGCGATTCTTTATGATTATATCGACGAAAGTAATCTCTTCAGCTGTCCGGTTGCCAAGGAAGACCGTTCATTGATGAATGTAGTATTTGTGACCGGAGACGCAGATCTCGATAAAAAGTTTATTGCCGAGGCAAAGGAAAACGGCATGGTAAATCTGGCAGGACACCGCTCCATCGGCGGAATGCGTGCAAGCATTTACAATGCAATGCCGAAGGAAGGCGTTGAGGCTTTAGTTGCTTTCATGAAGAAGTTTGAAGAGGAGAATAAATAAATGAAATACCTGATTGTCGTTCCGGACGGTTCCGCTGACAACCCGATTGCAGAATTGGGAGGAAAAACACCGCTGGAAGCTGCGAAGCTTCCGACCATGGATATGCTCGCATCAAAAGGAGAAATCGGCACAGTCAGAACGGTTCCCGAGGGTATCAGTCCGGGAAGCGATTCGGCGAATTTATCGGTTATGGGATACGATCCGCGCCGCTATCTGACGGGGCGCTCGCCGCTCGAAGCAGCAGCAATCGGAGTTGATATGCTCGACACGGATATTTCGTTCCGGGCGAATTTCATCACAATTGACCCGGCAGGAGAGGAAAATTACGAGGACTATATCGTCCGCGACCATGCAGCAGGCGATATTACGACGGAAGAATGCGAAGAACTGCTGAAGGTTATAAACGAACATTTTGCGGATGAAAACCTCTATTTCCATACGGGAACGGGATACCGCCACTGTATGATTTTGAAGAAAGAACATCCTCATGCGCACATAGAATATAAGTGCGTACCGCCGCATGATATTTTGGACAGACATGCCAGAGAATATCTTCCGAAGGGCAGAAGTGCAGATTTCCTTATTGACATGATGAAGGAAAGCTATGAGCTTCTGAAGGATCATCCGGTAAACAAGGCAAGAATCGCTGCAGGAAAGAATCCGGCAAACAGCCTTTGGATTTGGGGGCAGGGTACACGCCCGGAACTTCCGAATTTTTGTGAAAAATTCGGCGTCAAGGCAACCGTGGTATCGGCAGTTGATTTGATTCGAGGAATCGGAACTTTCGCAGGAATGCATGTTGTTGACGTGGAAGGCGCTGACGGTACGATTAATACTAATTACGAAGGCAAGGTTGCGAAAGCAATCGAGGAATACAAGCGCGGTCAGGATATGATTTACATGCATATCGAAGGCACAGATGAATGTTCGCATCAGGGAAATCTCGAGGCGAAAATGCGCTGCGCAGAATATATCGACGGAAGAGTTGTGAAGCCTCTGTACGAATACCTGAAAAGCACGGGAGAGGATTTCAGAATTTTAATCGTTCCGGATCACAGAACGCCGCTTGAAATCAGAACACACTCCTCGGACCCGGTTCCGTTCGTCATCTATGACAGCAGACATGAACTTCCTGTAGACGAGCGCAGACAGTTCAACGAACGAGCAGCTTACGAAGCAAAAAATCATATTGAGGAAGGCTACACTCTGGCGGATAAGTTCTTTGAGAGAAATTAAAGAAACAAACTTTCGCAGGGGTCTGGAGCAGACGGGAAAATAACATGAGTTTAAACGTAAAAAGAATTTTCACTATATTAATCAGTTTTATCATTGTATTTACAGCAGCCACAGCTTCCATGCAAACTGTGGCTTTTGCCGCTTCCGCGCCGTCCGTTACGGGAACTTCCGCGATGGTGTATTCTGCGACAACCAATGAGGTGCTGTGGGAAAAGAATGCAGACGCCAAACTGAATCTGGCGAGTATAACCAAGCTTATGACCTGCCTGATTGCAATGGAAGAACTGGGGCCGGACTGCCTTGTTACGGTTAGCGCTGAAGCTACGCGCGTGGACAAGGTGAGTTCTGCTGTTTATGCGGGCGAGGAAATCACCGTGGAGGATCTGGTATACGAGGCACTTCTGACCTCGGCAAACGATGCGGCGAAGGCGCTTGGCATTGCGGTTTCGGGAACGCAGAGAAAGTTCGCAGGGAAGATGAATGCCCGTGCGAAGAAAATCGGCTGTACGAATACGCATTTTGCGAATGCCAGCGGGGTGAAGATAGGAAACTACAGCTCCTATTCGACTGCGCGAGATGTCATATTGATTGCGCAGGAAGCTTTAAAGAATAAGGAAATCCGAAGAATCGTCGGCGAGGCGGAGCATACGCTTGCAGCAACGAATAAAAACCCGGAAAGAACGCTGAAATCGTCCAACCTGTTTTTGGCAGGCGGCGAAGCAGATACGCTGACCGGAAAAGTGAAGGTAAAAAAATATCCGGGAGTCATCGGCGGCAAGACCGGAACCACACCGGAGTACAAGACGACCATGGTTGTTGCCTGCAATATCGACGGTTTTGAGGTCTATGCGGTCATTATGAACTCTACGATGGAAAAGCGCTACAGCGACATCAGAGCACTGCTGAACTATGCGAAACGCAGCATTTCCAAGTATACCGCATTTAAAAAGGGCAAAACTTTCGGAGAAGCAAAGCTGAAGGGCGGTGCGACGAACCGTGTCGCAGCGGTGGCTGCGCAGGAGGGATGCATCAACCTTCCGGAGGGCGCATCCGCCTCCTTAGTGACAACGAAGGTGAAGTATAACGAGAACCTTAAGGCACCAATCAAAAAGGGACAAAAGGTCGGAACCGTCGAAATTTACCTTGCGGATGACTTTGTCAGAAGTATCAATCTGCAGGCAGCAGAGGATGTAAAAGAGGGGTGGTTCCTCTCGCGTTTTGGTGTAACGAATTTTCAGACCGTGATTTCTTTCGCGGTCCTTTTTCTGATTTTGGCATTTTACATAACGATTCTCGTGCTGCGCAGCATCAACCGAAAAAAACGGCAGAGGGCAAGACAGGCAAAGCTCAGAAGAATCGCAATGCAGCAGCTTGAAAGAGAGCGCGACATTAAGAAAAGGGATTGGCCATACTGATGTTTGATATTAAAGAAAACTTGAAAAAACTCCCGGACTGTCCGGGAGTTTATATGCATAAGGATAAGCTTGGACAGGTAATCTATGTCGGCAAAGCGATTTCGCTCAGAAACCGTGTGCGCCAGTATTTCCAGTCATCGGCGAATCACAGCGCGAAGGTGCGGGCGATGGTTTCCCATATCGCGGAATTCGAGTACATCACCTGCCAGACGGAAATGGAAGCGCTGATTTTAGAGTGCAATCTGATTAAGAAATATGCGCCGAAATACAATGTTCTGCTTCGTGACGACAAAACCTATCCGTATATCAAGGTGACGGTGCAGGAAGACTATCCGCGCGTTCTGAAGACGAGGCTGATTGCAAAGGACGGAAGCAGATATTTCGGTCCATACAGTGATGCGAGCGCTGTCAATGAAACCATAGACCTTTTGAACCGTATCTATGTGCTGAAAAGATGTTCTGCTAAAAACTTTCCGGACGGATGGCGCCCTTGCCTGAATTATCATATCGGTCAGTGCAGAGGAATCTGTACGGGAAAGGTCAGCAAAGAAGAATACCGCAAACATATTGACGAGGTTTTGGACTTTCTGGGCGGCAGGCAGAAACCGGTGATTGAATATCTGACGGAAAAGATGAATGAGGCGGCGGAGGAAATGAAATATGAGGAAGCCGCCGTTTACCGTGACCGTATTGCAGCGGTAAAATCGCTCGGCGAAACGCAGCGCGTAACCATGACGCCGGGCAAGGATCTTGATATCGTGCTTCCGGTCGGCAGCGGCGAAAATGCTTCGATTGCGCTTTTCAGCGTCCGCGACGGCAAACTCAGCGGAAGGGAAACCTTCGACATGCACACCGGGGCGGACGAGGACTATGATTCTCTGGTCGGAGAATTTATCAAGCAGTATTACAGCATGTGGGCGCAGCTCGTGCCGGAAATCGCCGTTTCACGCCCATTGAAGGAAGCGGAGCTTATCGAGCAGTACCTCGAGCAGCAGGGCGACGGACGAAAGGTCCGTATTTTCGTTCCGCAGAAAGGTGAAAAGCGGGCGCTTTTGGAACTGGCGAAGAAAGATGTCGTCGAGATGTCGAAAACATTGGAAATTAAAATCGAGTCGGCAAGGGAAAAGGAAGAAACGCTGCGAAAAACTTTGGAGTCGCTTCTCGGAGAAGAAAAGGAGTTCTACCGCGTGGAATCTTATGATATTTCCAATACGAACGGAGTAGATACCGTAGGCGCTATGGTCGTTTTCCAGAATCTTAAGCCGGTACGCAAGGATTACCGCCGTTTTAAGATTAAAACCGTGGAAGGACCGAACGATTACGGCAGTCTGCAGGAAATGCTTTATCGCAGGTTTAAGCGGGCGCTGGCAGGCGACCCGGGATTTAAGACCTTGCCGGACTTGATTTTGATGGACGGCGGGCAGGGGCAGGTAACCTCTGCCGAAAAGGTTTTGACGGCAATGCAGCTTCCTATTCCGGTGCTGGGCATGGCGAAGGATGACAGTCATAGAACGCGGGCACTCGTGAATGGGAGAGGGCAGGAATACCTTTTGAAGGAAAATCCGCTGCTCTTTAAGTATTGCGGCAGAATTCAGGAGGAGGTTCACCGCTTTGCAATTGAGTACCACCGCAGCCTGCATAATAAGAATTCCATTGGCTCGGTGCTGGATAATATCAGCGGAATCGGACCTGCGAAAAGAAATGCGCTGCTGGCGCATTTCAAGTCGGTGGATAACATAAAAGCGGCAACTTTGGAAAAACTAACCGAAGTACCGGGTATAACGGAGAAAAATGCGAAAGCAATCCGTGAATATTTTAGTTGCCCGTAAAATGGTTTTATGGTAGAATTAAGAAATTAAAAGGAAGTTAAAACAATTTTTGTGGAGGAATAAAAATGGCAAACGAAAAGAAAAATGTTGATGTCGATGAGGCAGATGTAATCACCCTGCAGTTTGAAAGCGGAGAAGATGTGGAATGCGAGATTATGGGCGTATTCGACTACAACGGTAAAGAATATATCGCGCTGATTCCGTTAGACGGAACGGATGATGTTTACATCTACGGCTATCAGGAAGTCGGCGAGGATGAGTTTGAAATTCTTGAAATCGAAGACGATGCGGAATTTGAAGCGGTGGTTGCTGAGTTTGACGCGATTATGGAAGAGTAGAGACTTGTCTTTTTCGCCCACCGCGTTGTCAACTT
>CABQMM010000043.1 GCA_902465215.1 uncultured Bacillota bacterium | reverse complement strand
CTCCTGCTCAAGTTTCTCTGACTGTCTTGCCCTGCGCCGCTCTTCGGCTTCCCGTTCTTTGCTTCGCCGTCTTTGCTCCGCCGCCGAAAGCGTTTCCACGCCCGCATTTTTGTCCGCTGCCGAATCGGTATGCGCATTTTCCTCCTGCATCCGATTCAGATATTTTTTGCCGGAAAGCCCCTGCGCCTTCTTTTCCAGATAATAATCATATTTTCCCAAATATTCCACAGCACCGTCGTGCGTCAGTTCCAGAATTCGCGTCGGGATTCTCTGAAGGAAATAGCGATCGTGCGAAACAACGATGACGGTTCCCGGAAATTCCAGCAAAGCCTCTTCAAAGACTTCCTTCGACTCAATATCCAGATGGTTCGTCGGTTCGTCGAGAATCAGCGTGTTCGCGCCCGAAAGCATGAGTTTCAGAAGTGAAAGCCGCGCCTTTTCACCGCCCGAAAGGCTTCCAACCGGAAGGAAAACCTCATCGCCTTGGAAGAGGAATCGTCCTAAAATCGAACGCATTTCGGTATCCGTATAGAGGCGGTAGGACTCCTTGAGTTCTTCAAGCACCGTATTGCTGTCGTTGAGCAGAAGCTGCCCTTGGTCGTAATAGCCAAAAGCCACATTGTGGCCGATTTTCAGATAGCCTGCGGTCGGTTCCAGTTCCCCCAGAAGCACCCGAAGGAGCGTCGTTTTGCCGACACCGTTCGGTCCGACGATACAGATTCGTTCGCCGCGCTTAATGTCCAGATTTACATTGCGGAACAGTTCCCTGCGGTTCTGGCCCCAGCCGAAGCATTTTTCCAAATCCTCTGCCAGAATCACATCGCCGCCCGACTGAAAGTTCTGCCGAAAATGAATTTTCATCTTTCCAATTTCACTTTCCGGTCGTTCGAGCCGCTCTATCATGTCCAGACGCTTCTCACGGGATGCCGCACGCTTCGCCAAATGCTCAGTTCCGTGCTGTTTCATGCGCCGGATCATTTCCTCCTGCCTTGCGATTTCCCTCTGCTGATTATTATATGCGCGAAGCTCGGTTTCTCTGCGCAGTTTTTTTTGCGCCGCATAGTCGCTGTACTTTCCCTCATAGCAGTAAACCTTGTGGTTTTCCACCTCGAAGATGCGGTTTACCGTCTGGTCGAGGAAGTACCGGTCGTGCGATACAATCATAACCGTGCCCTTATATGCGGAAAGATACTGCTCAAGCCATTTCAAAGTTCCGATGTCTAAATGGTTCGTCGGTTCGTCCAGCAGCAAAATATCCGGCTTTTCCAACAAAAGCGCCGCAAGCGCAAGTCTCGTCCTTTCGCCGCCCGAAAGTGAAGAAATCTTCTTATTATAAAAGCTTTCCCCGAAAGCCATCGAATTTAATATGCCGATAATTTCGGATTTATAAGTATATCCGCCTTCCCGGTCGAAGCGATGCTGAAGCTCGTCCAGCTTCTCGATTCGCCGCATATCGTGCGGATTTGCAGCCACTTCGTCGGAAAGTCTTGCGATTTCTTCTTCTAACTTTGCCAGACCGCTGAAAATCCCCTCGATTTCCTCCATCACGGTCCGCACGCTGTTGAAATTATCGCGCTGTTTCAGATAGCCGATACGGGTATTTTGTGAGATAAAAAACTCTCCTTCATCGCAGGAGAGTTCCCCCGTCAGCATGTTCAGAAGGGTGGTTTTGCCCGCACCGTTTCTTCCGATAATGCCGACTTTATCGCCGTTATTCAGGTGAAAACTCGCTTTTTCTATGATGACATCCGTTCCGTATGTCTTTGTCAGGTTGTTTGCCGATAATACAATCATAATTTCATGCTCGCATGGGCGTCTAAATCCAGCCCGTCTGCCCCTTTGCTCTTATATTTATAGTATGCCGCCGCTCCGATCATCGCCCCATTGTCGGTACAAAGCACCGGCGCCGGACGATAGAGGCGGATTCCGTTTTCGCTGCACGCCTTCCCCAGCATTTCACGCAGCTTGGAGTTTGCTGCCACGCCGCCTGCCAGAACCAGCTTGTCTTCGCCGCGCATTTTCACCGCCTGCACTGCTTTATCCACGATGACATCCATCACCGCCTGCTGAAAGCTTGCCGCGACATCCGCACGGTTGATTTCATGCCCTGCCTGTTTCTGCCGGTTGATGTAATTGAGCACCGATGTTTTCAATCCGCTGAAGCTGAAATCAAAGCTGTCTTTTTCCAAGTAAACACGTTTGAAAGGAATTGCCTGCGGATTTCCTTCCTTTGCGATTTTATCAATTTTCGGGCCGCCGGGATACCCCAGTCCCAAAACGCGCGCAACCTTGTCATATGCCTCTCCGACCGCATCGTCTCTCGTTCCTCCGAGGATTTCGCAGTCGGTATAATTCTTCACATCCACGATTTCCGTGTGTCCGCCGCTGGTTATCAGCGCCATAAACGGAGGCTCAAGCTCCGGATATTCGATGAAATTCGCACTGATATGTCCCATCAGATGGTGAACGCCTACGAGCGGAATATCCTTCGCGAAAGCCACTGCCTTCGCGGTTGCGACGCCCATAAGCAGCGCCCCGATTAAGCCCGGACCGTTTGTCACACCGATGAGGTCAATATCGTCAAGGCTCACCTGCGCCTCATCGAGTGCCTGCGCGAGAACGCCGTTGATGTTCTCGAGGTGATGTCTGGATGCAATCTCCGGTACGACTCCGCCGAAATTTTTAAAAATATCAATCTGTGATGAAATGACATTCGATAAAACCGTTCTGCCGTCCGCGAGAACGCTGACTGCCGTTTCGTCGCAGCTCGTCTCGAAAGCCAAAGTTAAAAATTTTCCGTCTTTCATTCCTCTTCCTTCCACATGATGATTGCATCTTCGCCGTTATCTTCATAGTAGCCTTTGCGAACGCCCGCTTCTTCAAAGCCGAAATCCCTGTACAAAGCCTTCGCCGGCTCGTTGCCGCTGCGCACTTCCAGCGTATAACGGCTTATGCCGTTCTCTCTGCCAACTTCCATCAAAACCGAAAGGATTGCGCTCGCGATGTGCATTCGCCGGTATTTCGGCGCCACGGCAACATTGGTAATATGCCCCTCGTCTAAAATCTTCCAGACGCCGACATAGCCGCAGAGCTTTCCATCTGACTCCGCGACTATGTAAAGTGCCAGTTTATTTTCCATAATATCGTGATAGAGCGATTCATAGCTCCACGGTGAGGCAAAGCAGACCTTCTCCAGTTCCTCAATCGCCGCGATATCCGCTTCCTGCGCCGCTCTGACAATCAGCTCTCCGCCTCTTTCCATAGCCTGCCCCTATCCTCTCGTTTATTCCCGTTATGCCCGTTATTCCCGTTATTCCTGCGTCGGGCCTTTGCAAATCGGAAGCTCGCCTGCCGCCAGCTTCTGCTCCGCTTCCGCTATCCGCATATAATCCGGAAGAAGCTCCGCGATGCCGACAAGGTTTTCTTCCATGTTCACCGCCGCAAAGAGGGCCGCGGACTTCGCGTCCTGATACCGCACGGTTTCTTCCGCAAAGGCGTAAGTTCCAAGCCCGCTAAGCGCCTCAGTTATTTCTTTTTCATAAGCGTCGATTCCGTCTCCGAAGAACAAAACGCTCTTGTTTTCTGTAAATACGCGGGTTTTCACAATATCCAGAACATCGGTCAGCATATACGGTCCGTCTGCAAGAAATCCGTCAACCGTTCCGTAGACCTGTCCGCGTCTGGCGTTGAGAATCGCGCAGCAGACACTGCCCTCAGCCTTCGCCTTCTGTGCTTCTTCCTTATACAGAAAAGCACTGAGGGTCGGCACACGGACGGCCTTCTCAAGTCCCAAAGCCTGTGATAAGGCTCTTGCCGTTGACACGCCGATTCGGATTCCTGTGAAGGAGCCCGGCCCCACGGAAGGCGCGATATAGTCTATTTCATTCTTGGACACTCCTGCTTCTTTCAGCAGTACATCCACAGACGGAATCAGTTCTTTCAGATGACTCATCTGCCCGGTTATTTTCTTCTCGCCGATGATTACGGAATTTTGTCCGTTTTCTTCGCATGAAAGAAGCGCGGTCGAGCCTTCTTTTCCCGTGGTTTCAATGGCTAAAATGTACATTTATATACCCTTTCTCCTTCGTCCTTTCCGTACTCCAGATAGATAAACTTCGTGTTTTCCGGCAGAATATCCAGAATCATATCCGCCCACTCCACGATGCAGACGCCGCTGCCGAAGAAATATTCTTCGATTCCGATATTAAAAAGCTCATCCTCGTCGCTGACTCTGTATACATCAAAATGATACAGTGGAAGTCTCCCCTCCGTATATTCCTTTACAATCGTAAAGGTCGGACTTGTAATCCGCTCGTCTATGCCAAGGCCCTTTGCGATGTATCGGGTCAGAGCGGTTTTTCCCGTTCCTAAATCTCCAATAAGTGCCAGCACATCACCCGCCTTGAGCTCTTCCGCCAGCGCTCTGCCGAAGCTTTCGGTTTCTTTTTCATTTTTTATGATAAGTTCTCTTTTTATTTCCATATTCTCAGCGCTGAATAACAGCCTCGCTCTTCTTTGTGTGAATTCCTTCTTTATGCAGGAAGCCGGAAATTCTCTTATAGATAACAAAGGTGACTGCCGAGTTTAAAACGCCCTTGATGACATTGAACAAAAGAATCAAAGGCATAAGGCTTACAACGGTCGCACGCATCGCTTCTCCTCCGTAGTAGAACGGCGTTACGAAGTAATTCGCGAAGCCCATTACAATCGTCATCGCAATCGTTGCCGCTGCCATCGAAGCAATTGCAATCTTCTTTGTCTTATGTTTTCTGTATATGCAGCCGGCAATCATCAGGAATGCGCCCGAAGCGATCATGTGCATGATAAAGCCGTAAACGCTGTCTCCTCCCAGAAGGAATGCCTGGATTGCGCTGACTACCGTAAGCGCAAGCATTCCGGCCGCAGGTCCGAATGCAAAAGTTGTGATGATAATCGGAATATCCGCAAGGTCATAGGTCAAAAACGATACTGCGGGGATCAGCGGGAAGCGAATAAAGCCAAGCACGCATGCAACCGCCGCCATCATTGCCATTTTTACCAGTCTGTCCGACTTCATTTTCTGATTGTTAAGATTACTCATTTCTACAGTTCCTCTCTTTCTGTTTTCGCGCCCTTCACCCGGAAGAAGCGCTTCCTAAGCTGTAATTTGGAATCTGTCAGGTTGAAATAACGAGAGCCTTGATACAGAATCAAGGCTCAAAAAAGCAACATACGAATTTCGCGTTTCAAACTGCAGCTCTATATTTCGTGCAGTCATCACGCCATCCTTTGTTTCTCTCATCCGGACTATACCGTCGGTGCAGGAATTCCACCTGCTCGGCGCCTCTCGGCGTTCGCGGACTGTTACCGCCGGTGAGGAATTTCACCTCGCCCTGAAACAGATTATGTTTTATTTCCCTCTCGGGAAAACTTACGCTAACTATTATAGTCCTCCGAAGAGAGTTTGTAAATAGCTTCCGCATAAATTTTTGTCATTTGTTCGAGCCTCTGAAGGCTCAACGCTTCGTTTTTCTGGTGCATCAGATCCTCATCGCCCGGAAACTGCGCTCCGTAGGCAACGATGCCTTCTGCCGCCCTCGCATAGGTGCCGCCTCCGATTACGAGAGGCTGCGAGACTGTATCTCCGGTATGCTTGCGGTAAATATCCATGAGCAGCCGAATCATCGGGCTGTCCGTATCCATGAATATCGGTTCCTGATGTTTTATTTTAATCAGTCCGATGTTGTAGCGCTCCAAAGTTTCTGCCATCGTCTCGTAAATTTTTTCATGTTCAAGCGTAACCGGGTAGCGCACATTGATTGTCAGTTTTCCGGCTTTCTCGTTCATTTCAGCAATGCCGACATTAAAGACAAGTCCGCCCGAAACCTCGTCGCTGAAGTCAATTCCCAGATGCTCGCCATCAAGGCAGAAGCCGATATAGCGGTTATAGAAGTCGATAAAATCGTTGTGATCCTCATTGACGAAATTCAGTCTGCCTAAGAACTCCATCATAATGGAAACCGCATTTAATCCTGCTTCCGGCTTCGCACCGTGAGCGCTGATTCCGCTTGTCGTAATTTCTAAGGATTTTCCGATTCCTTTCGCATGAATCTTATACCCTGTTTCTTCGCGGAACTTCGTAATTTCCTCCCGGATTTTCACATACGGTGCTTCGCCCGCATTCTGATTACGCACGACCACGCGGCAGGAATCCGCTACGCTGTTTGCCGCAGCACCGCCCGAAAGAGAGCGCAGTTCGAGTCCTTTCACATGCGTCTGTGAAAACTTCTTCGCAAGCTCGAACACCAAAATTCCCTTTTCTCCATTGATGACAGGAAAATCCCCGTCCGGCGTAAATCCGAAATCCGGCTTCGCAGCCTTGCTGAAATAGTAGTCCATGCCTTTCCAGTTCGTCTCTTCGTCAAGACCGATAATGAGACGAATCGTCGCCTGCGGTTTGTGTCCGGCGTCTTTTAAGGCTTTCATCGCATACAGGCAGGAAACCATCGGACCTTTATCATCGGTCGTGCCTCTTCCGTAGATTTTTCCTTCTGCCATGTTTGCACCATATGGATCGAAATCCCAGCCGCCGCCTGCCGGAACAACGTCAAGATGCCCAAGGATACCGAGAACCTTGGGCTTTTCATAATTTACGATTTCTCCTTCCTCATTCTTCACGGGTCTGCCTGTCCCTACGAAGTCAACATGACCGCCATAGTTGTCAGCATTATAGGTAACAAAGCCCATTTCTTCCGCGATTTTGAGAAAAGTTTCAAAAGCTTTCTGAACGCCTTCGCCGAATGGATATACCTCGCCGTCTGCAGTCCGCACAGCGTCTGTCTGCTCGCTGTTGCAGCGAATTACCGATTGGAGCGAGGCAATCATTTCGTCTTTATTCTGTTCGAGAAATTTTTCGTAATCCATCTTTATACAGCTTCTACTCCCTTAATTTCAGGATAGCTTTCCTTAATAATTCTTTCGATTACTGCTTTCAGGGTCATCTGTGCGCCCGGACATCCTGCGCAGTGTCCCTGCAGTCTTACCTTTACAACATTGTCTTCTGTCAATTCAACGAATTCTACGTCTCCTCCGTCTCTCTGAAGGAAAGGTCTGATCTGTGCAATTGCATCTTGAATTTTCTGTTCCATATTTTATATATCCTTTCGTTTTTTCTGTAGTGTATATAGTATTTTATCACATTTTAAAAATTATTCAACCGTATAAGCTGCCATTTCATTTCCGACTTTATAGTGGCTGATGGTAATGGACTTGGTCGCTTCGTTTTTTCCTGCATAGTTAATCACGCCGGAAGCACCCTGAAAGTTTGTTGTTTCGCTGAGTGCTTTGCGAATCTGCGTGCCTGTCGGAATGCCTGTGTCCATTGCTGTCTGCCACGCTTCCTTTGCAGCTCTTCCTTCTGCTTCCGTCGCAGCATTTGAAATAATCTTATCCGGGTCTTCTGCCTGAACCTCTGCATAAGCTCTTTCGATTGCATCTAAAGCCAAACAATACGCGTCAAAAGCAACCGCAGTTCTTTCAGAAGGCTCTGCACTGTCCCCGTAAAGCGACTTATACGCACTAAGGAAGGTTTCGGAAGTTGCAGTTTCCGTATTCTGTCCCTGCTCAGTCGGGAACGCTACTTCAAACTGTGGGTTTTTCTGCACGAATTTAATGAAATCACTATCGTTCCACGCTCTTGTTCCTAAGTACAGAATGTTCGTAAGCCCTGCATCTTTAGCCTGCTTCATGAAATCAGTCGCAGTCGATGGCGTCACTGCCAGAAAGACTGCCTGTGCGCCGGAATTTTGAAGTGCTTCGATAACCGAACTGTAGTCAGAAGAATCCTTTGGAAGCGTAAGATTGCCTACAACTCCGCTCGTGTTTCCCGTCAGGTTCTTAAAGCGGTTCGTAAAACGCTTGATTGTCGCTGTCGCAGAATCGTCAGAGTCTGCTTTTACTGCAGCAACCTTTTCGAGTTTTTGCGATGTATAGGCAAAATCCGCCAAAGCGTCTCCCTGTCTTGCCTCCGAATAAGTCGCACTGAAATAGTATTCGTTATTCGTCGTAACAAGCGGATTCGTGCTTGAAATTGTAATCGCCGGAATATTATTTGCTTTCGCGTATTTTCCTGCAATCAATGTCAGCGTTTCTCCGTAGCTCCCAAGAATCACCGACGGTGAATTTGCCGAAATCAATTCCTGAATTGCTGT
>CABQMM010000042.1 GCA_902465215.1 uncultured Bacillota bacterium | reverse complement strand
TTCATACTGACTCATATCAATTTTGTTATTCCTGATAAATTTCGGAATCGCAAGGCTTGAAAGCTTCGTGGAAAGAACAGTGCCGCCAAGTCTGCTTACCCATGGCTTAATCAGAATTTTCAGCAACGCGCGGCCCGCACTCGTTCCATAAAGTCTTTCCAAAAAAGCGTCCTGCGTCTCACCGCCTGCGATAATCTGCCCGTTTCTGTTTCTGCACTCCATAAGCACTCCTTTAAACCCGGACAAATCCGCCGAAGCCGAAATGCTGACCGCCCGCGAAGAACATCATAAAGAGCAGCGCACATGCCACAACCGCGCAGATTGCGAATAAGACTTTATTACTTGGTTTTTTCAGCTTAAAATTGGAAATAAACAGCATTCCCACCGCAAGCAGCATAATCAGAAGCACGCTGCTGAAAGCTTTCTCCGTAAGCGGAATCCTCAGCAGATATATAAGCGGCAGAATAACCGCAATCGAAGTAATCGGCAACCCGTAATACACTTTTTCGTGTTCCTCTTCCGAAAAGAAATTGTTCGTCTCGATTACATTGAAATATGCCAGACGAATCACGCCACAGATGCAGTAGAACATAACTGCCAAAAAGCCAAGTCTGCCCTGCACCCCCATGCAGTAGCAGAGATAGGACGGAAATGCGCCGAACGCAACCACATCGCAGAGCGAATCAAGCTGAATACCGAAGAGTTTTTCGTCATCGGTTCGATCCTTCTTCCTGCGAGCAACTTTTCCGTCAAACATATCAAAAAAGCCTGAAAGCGCCAAACAGAAAACCGCAGGTCCGAACATTCCCGCATGCGCAAATGTCATTCCCGTAAGCGCCGAAATCAAGCTCATATATGTAAGTATTACCGTGTAGTTATAAAATCCTATCATTTTTCTCTCTCCTCCCAAATATCAGAAAATACGCCACCGCGGTGAAAACCGCACTAATCAATAGCTGCGCATAAAAACTCAAACCCCTGCTTATAATCATCGCCGGCGTGATTAACCCCGCTCCGCATACCGGCAAAAAAATTAACTGAAATAAATGTTCACTGATTCCAAGCCCTCCCGGCAGCGGAAGCATATCAGCCGCCAGTGAAATCGCACCCTGCAGAATGATTACATCTGCAAGTCCAAGACTGTGAATCCCGAAGGAACGCAAAACCACATAAGTAACCGCAAACAGCAGACACCTCTGAACCAAAGTAATTCCCAGCACATTCAGTGTCACCTGTTTATGCTGACGGATATACACCGAAGTTTCCTTGTATCCATCCATGTAGCGGATGGCTTTTGCCTCCAGCCTCTCCAGTCTTTCCTGTTTCCCGGTCTTATGCAGGTGCTTTCTCATAATCCCGACGAACCACTGCACTAAGCTTTTCATGATTTCCGGCGACCATACCACAGCAAGCATAAAAGATACACAGATTACATTCAGTACCAGACCCAAATATACCCATGGCATTGCCGGGCGCAGCAGCCGAAGCTCAACTGCCGGTCTGAAAACAAGGACAAACAGCCCCAAAAGCACCAGCACCGCTTTATATGCGATTGTAACAATCATTAACGTAATTGTGGAAACATGCGCCGAAAGCTTATCTTTATTCATAAAAACAAGCTGCATAGGCTGTCCTCCCGAAGCCGTCGGCGTCACCAGACTAAAGAAAAAACCAACAAAGGAATACAGGCAGCAATGTGACATCTTTGGCTTTTCTTTCAAAGTCCCCATCAAGTAAAAGATAATCACCGATTCACTTAAAATGAACGCAAATACGAGCAGTATTCCGACCAGCCACTCCGCACCCTTCGCGTGTTCAATATATTCTGCGACTTCGGAAAAATCCTCCCCATGAAGCACATAATACATTGTCAAGCCGATGCAGAGCGTCAAAAATATAAAATTAAAGACTATTTTTTTCCTGTTTTTCATTCATCCCCCTGAACAACTTTTCATTTACCCTTTCAAACACTGTCATGACCGGTTTATAAAGGTTCGTCCTCATTGCAATATTGTAGCAAAGCAGGGTCAATGCAACTCCGCTTATCACATCAACGATATAGTGCTGCTTCGTAAACTGAGTCGATGCAAAAATCAGCAGCGTGAAAATCAAAACCCCCGCCTTTGTTTTCGCGCCAATTTTATCCGATTTACGCAGTCCCAGATAGCACAGCAGACTGATAATGCAGTGAATGGACGGAAACAAATCATATGGCATGTCAAGCCGATAAATTATCGAAAGCATAAAATCCCAGATACTCTCCATCGCAAGCTCCGGTCTCACATTGGTCGTCGGCAGGATAACGAAAATTACCCCACACACAGTTCTCGAAAGCAAATCCGCCGTAACGAAACGAAACCAGAACTCTTTCTCATTCAGCCGCGCAGTAAAAATGTAGCAGACAACCCAAAAGAGGAAACTCGCCACATAAATCAGCACCCACCACGATTGAACGGGAACCCACCTGTCAAAATCAGTTGTCAGGTCAAAATGCTCCCTGTCCGCGCACAAAAACTGTGTCGTCCAATAGACAAAACAGTTCCACACGAAGCAAAAAATCAGCGATACCGCCGCATATTTCGGAAGCAGTTTTTCTACATATTTCATCACTTTATCCAATTCTACTCCTTTATATTATACCTTATCCTAAAAATTTTGCAATATCTTTGCAGATTCTTAACAAAACAATTAAAATTTTCATAAAATCTATATGATGTAAGAATTTGAATACATCTCAGTCTGTCTTTCCAGCAAATCCTGCAGCGTCACACTGTCCAAATAGTTATTGATGACCTCCGCAAGCCCCTTCCAAAGCGGCAAGGTCACACAGTTTTTACTGCGCTCGCAGCCCACCGGCATCGTGTCCAGACAGGCAACCGGCGCAAGACTTCCTTCTGTAAGCTCCAGAATGTCCTTCACCGTATAGGCTTTCGGCGCTTTTGCGAGGCGATAACCTCCCTGCGCACCGCGATTTGCCTGCAAAAAATCCGAACGGTTCAGAATCGGAATAATCTGCTCCAGATATTTTTTGGAAATTCCCTGTCGTGCTGCAATGTCCTTCAGCGCGACGAAACCCTCTCCTTGGTGTTCCGCTAAATCTATCATCATTCTGAGCGCATAGCGCCCCTTCGTGGAAATCTTCATCGTGCACCTCCTTTTTCGCATCCGCAGATAAAACTTTTTCATAAAAAAAGCCTCCTGCTGCATAACCTATATAGTACCATGAAAATGATAGGTTTTCAAGCAAGAGGCATAAGCATACCTTAATTCTAACGAAAATGTAAGATTTTCATATTATTTTATAAGATTTCACCGCCGCGTGCGGCAAACCCTCTTTTACTCAGAAAACATCGGAGTGGAAAGGTAACGTTCGCCGGTGTCAGGCAGAAGCGCTACGATGACCTTGCCCTTGTTTTCCGGGCGTTTTGCGAGCTGGGATGCTGCATAAACAGCAGCTCCGGATGAAATTCCAACGAGCACGCCGCCTTTTCTTGCAAGCGTTCTTCCGGTTTCAAAAGCGTCCTCGTTTTCTACTGTAATAATTTCATCGTAAATATCTGTATCCAGCGTATCTGGAACGAAACCTGCGCCGATACCCTGAATCTTGTGCGGACCTGCAGTTCCCTTAGAAAGAACCGGCGAACCCGCAGGTTCTACCGCTACAACCTTAACATCCGGATTCTTGCTCTTCAGATATGCTCCCACTCCGGAAAGCGTTCCGCCTGTGCCGACACCTGCAACGAAGATGTCAACCTTGCCATCTGTGTCTTTCCAGATTTCAGGACCTGTAGATGCCTTGTGTGCGGACGGGTTTGCAGGGTTTGTAAACTGGCTCGGGATGAAGCTTCCCGGAGTTTCCTTTGCAAGTTCTTCTGCCTTTGCAATTGCGCCCTTCATGCCTTTCGCACCGTCGGTCAGAACAAGCTCTGCTCCATATGCCTTTAAAAGATTGCGGCGTTCCACGCTCATCGTTTCCGGCATCGTTAAAATGATCTTATATCCTCTGGAAGCTGCAACCGATGCAAGCCCGATTCCTGTATTGCCGCTGGTCGGCTCGATGATTACAGCGCCCGGCTTGAGTGCTCCTGACTTTTCCGCACCATCAATCATCGCTCTTGCAATTCTGTCCTTAACACTTCCTGCCGGATTGAAATATTCCAGCTTACCGTAAATCTCGGCGGTGTTCCTCCGATTAAATCTGTAATTCTTTCATATACCTTCATTGTTTCCATCTCCTTTTCATCATACTTCATATTTATTCCGCAGTAGTTTTTATTTCCTATAAAGCCTATCTGTTTTATAGGTTTTATATTAGCACTACTTTATCTCTTTGTCAATAGCTTTTTATAAAAAATTTTATTTTTCATATCACATATGCGGGCAGCGTATCGCTTAACTCTCGAAAAAAATCGGCAAGACCGCCGAAGCGATTTTGCCGATTGATTTTATCTGTCTTTTCTATCTAATTTTCTCGAAGCCGAGGCATTTGGGATTACATCATTCCCATTCCGCCCATGCCCGGATTGCCGCCGCCCATTGCTACCGGAGGCATCGGTTCCTTGATGTCTACGATACCTGCTTCTGTAGTAAGAAGCATTGCGGATGCGGATGCTGCGTTCTGGAGAGCGCTTCTTGTAACCTTAGCAGGGTCTACGATACCTGCATCGATCATGTTTACATATTCTTCGGTTGCTGCGTTCAGACCAACACCTACGCCGGATTTCTTAACTTCCGCTACAACTACGCTGCCTTCAAAGCCTGCGTTTTCAGCGATCTGTCTTACCGGTTCTTCCAGCGCACGCTTGATAATCGCAGCGCCTGTCTTCACATCGCCGGAAAGCGTGTCAACATAAGCAGCAACTGCCGGAATTGCGTTTACTAAAGCAACGCCGCCGCCCGATACGATACCCTCTTCAACTGCAGCCTTTGTTGCATTGAGAGCATCTTCGATTCTGAGCTTTCTTTCTTTCAGTTCTGTTTCGGTTGCAGCGCCGACCTTGATAACTGCTACGCCGCCTGCCAGTTTTGCAAGTCTTTCCTGCAGTTTTTCCTTATCGAATTCGGAAGTTGTATCTTCAATCTGAATCTTAAGGCTTGCAATTCTTGCCTTAACCTCTTCAGAAGAACCGCCGCCGGATACGATAACTGTATTGTCCTTATCAACCTTAACGGTTGCTGCTGTACCGAGCATATCAAGAGTAACTTCCTTCAGTTCATAACCGAGGTCTGTTGCGATTACAGTACCGCCTGTCAGAACAGCGATATCTTCCAGCATAGCTTTTCTTCTTTCGCCGTATCCCGGAGCCTTTACTGCAACAACGTCGATAACGCCTCTGAGTTTGTTTACAACTAATGTTGCAAGAGCTTCGCCCTCAACATCTTCTGCAATTACGAGGAGCTTGCGGCCCTGCTTCATAATCTGCTCAAGCAGCGGAACCAGTTCCTGAATGCTTGTAATCTTCTTGTCTGTGATTAAGATATATGGATTTTCCATAACCGCTTCCATTTTTTCCGTGTCGGAAACCATGTAAGCCGATAAATAACCTCTGTCGAACTGCATACCTTCTACAACATCGAGTGTTGTTCCGAGACTCTTGGATTCTTCTACCGTGATAACGCCGTCTTTTCCGACCTTTTCCATAGCTTCCGCGATGAGTTCGCCGATCTTTTCGTCAGCAGCGGAAACAGCCGCAACCTGCGCGATGGATTCCTTTGTTTCTACAGGCTTTGCGATCTTGCCGATTTCTTCAACCGCTACATCAACTGCGCCCTGAATACCTTTTTTCAGCTCCATCGGGTTTGCGCCTGCGGCAACATTCTTAAAGCCTTCTTTTACGATAATCTGAGCAAGCAGAGTTGCTGTCGTCGTACCGTCACCAGCTACATCGTTTGTCTTGGAAGCAACTTCCTTAACAACCTGTGCGCCCATGTTTTCTGTTGCGTCTTCCAGTTCGATTTCTCTTGCAATCGTAACACCGTCATTGGTGATGAGCGGTGAGCCGAAGCTCTTATTGATTAAAACATTGCGGCCCTTCGGTCCTAATGTGATTTTTACTGTATTTGCTAATTTATCAACGCCTGCCTGAAGTTTGCGTCTTGCGTCTTCTCCGTAAAAAATATCCTTTGCCATTTCTAAGCACCCCTTTCAACTATTCCACTACAGCCAGGATGTCGTCCTGTCTCATAATCGTATATTCTTCGCCCTGATATTTGATTTCTGTTCCGCCGTATTTGCTGAACACAACCTTGTCGCCGACCTTAAGCTCCATGGTAACATCCTTGGTTCCCGGTCCTACTGCAACAACTTCTGCAACCTGCGGTTTTTCCTTCGCAGTGCTGGTCAAAATCAGTCCGCCCTGCGTTCTTTCTTCTGCTTCCAATTTCTTGATGACAACTCTGTCAGCCAATGGTTTAATTCCTGTCATTTATCATTACCTCCATTTAGTAATCCTCGTTTTCTTAGCACTCTTTACTTCTGAGTGCTAACATAATTTTATTATAACAATTATGCAAAGATTGTCAATAGGTTCTTTTGCATTTTTTCGCCGTTTGCGTGTGAAGTTTTTGTGAACCCCTCAGCGCTTCACAGCCCCCTGTTCAAGTCCCCGTATGTAGTAGAATAGATACTGTTGGGCGATTCCTCCGTAAGGTGCAAAATTTTTCTTCGCAAAATCTCCCATCCCCCGTACGTCTTTTTCATCCATACCATACAGTCTATGCATAACGCGCCGCATCCATACATCAATTGGAAAAGCGTCCGAAAAACCAAGTCCGAAAAGAGCCACGCAGCTTGCCACCTTCGGTCCTACGCCCTGAAATTCACGAAGTGCAGAAACCGCCTCTTCAAAACTTTTGCATTCCCTAAGTTTTCTTTCCGTCTCCTGTTTGCCGCCCCGCTCCAAAACCTGCCGCGCCGTTTCAATCAGATAAGGCGCACGATATCCAAGCCTTATCTCCGTTAGATCGTCCGTCGTCATGTCCGCAAGTCTTTCCGGCTCGGGCAGTGCATAATAATCCTTTCCTTTATATGCACCGATTCTTTCGCCGCAGCAGCGCGCCAGCGCCTCGATACAGCCCTTAATCCGCGGTATATTGTTATTTTGCGATATGATAAACGACAGCAGCGCTTCCCAAAAATCCTGCTTCAGAATCCGAATCCCATATCCGTACTCCATCGCTTTTTTGATTTCTTCGCCCTGCAGACTGCATTTTATCTGCGCATAGTCCCGCTCTAAATCCAGATACGGCGTCCAAATCTGCATGAATTCCTCTTCCGTGCAGTTATCGACAGTCAGCCTGCCCTCCGGCTCAAATCGCATATTGACGATTTTTCCCATAGCCGTTCCGGTATAGCTTCCGTCAGCCTCCCTTTCCCAGCGGAAGCACTGTCCGCAGTCGAAAATATGGTCGAGATTAAAATCTTTAATTCCGTCTTTCGTATACATTAGTCAATTCCTCTCACTTCGATGTCCACACTGGAAACATTGAAGGCGGTCATCTTTTCGACCATATCCTTTATCTGCCATTGCATCTGACGCGCAGCCTCCCAGATTGGATAGCCGTGCTTCATCTTCAGAACCACGAATAGTTCGTAGGCCTCCGGCTGCGTACTGTGGCTGACATAGATTACTCTTCCTGCCGCAGGATGTTTTGCTGCCACGCAGCTTATAATATCGTCAATAACTCTTTCCGCAAGCAAATAATCGCCCAAGTAGCTGTAAGTTGGCCGCACGACTGTTCTCTCGTTTGCTGCTCCCTGATCCTTTCCGCGGAAGAAACGAAGCGGGTCCATGAAGTAACCCGCAAAGTTGCGTTTCAGTTGTAGTGACGGCGCCGGGATGACATGTTTGCCGAGCTGATCCCGCTGTTGCCTTGCCCGCGCGCGTTCCGCCTCCGTTGTAATTGCTTCAATCGAAATCCGGTTCGGGCTGTCATCCACAAGCCTCGGAAGTCCCAGCCGTTCTATAATCCGGTCGACCATGCCTTTGCTGGTTCCCAATATCAAAATTGCATTCGGCTTGCATTTTTCAATTTGCTCTTTTACGCTGTCACGCTGCTCATCGTCGATAAACAATGCAACTTTGACTGCGCCAATTTTCGTATCTGCTTTCTTTGCAGAAGCTCCTGCCATAACCGTGTTTTTATAGATAAACAGTCCATCGTCAATAATCGATTCGATATTGTAGCGGCGGCAGACATCCATTGCATGAAAGCTTTTTCCGGTTCCGCTCTTTCCGACTAAAGTATATATTTGCATCTTATTTCCTTTTTTTGTTCAAAATTTTCTTTAAATTTTCGGTTTTATTTACTTTACTATTATACATCATTCTGTTATAAT
>CABQMM010000041.1 GCA_902465215.1 uncultured Bacillota bacterium | reverse complement strand
GCGGTTCAGCTTCAGAACCGAACCCTCGATTTTCTCCGCTGCGGAAGCATCCACACCAAGCATTTTCAAAGCACCGGAGTTGTAGCTGAGAATTTCCGCATCTTTATCAAGGATAATCAGTCCCTCGCTCATGTTCTCGGTAATAATATTGAACTCTTCCCTTCTTTTGCGAAGCTTTTCCATCTGCCGGCGAATGCTGTCGTTTTGCTGAGAGATGCGGTGCAAAAGCGGCCCGAGTTCATCATAGCTTTCGCGGATGTCCGGATGATCAAGGTCGATTTCGTTAATCGGACGAATGATTGCCTTCGCCACGCGATAAGAAATCGCCGCACCTAAAAGAAAGAGGATTGCTATCGTCAGAAGCATCATTCCCGCTGTATCCAGCAAAAGCCGCATACGGGAATTATGGCTCATGGACATACGGATAATATCTCCGTCTGCCGTCTTTTTCGCATAGTAGCGCATATCCTGCGCCAGCGTGTAGGATACACGCGTTGCGTAGCCTTCGCCTTCGGTCAGAGCTTCTTTGACTTCTTCCCTCTGCATATGGTTTTCCATTTTATGTGTATCTGCGGCGCTGTCATACAGCACGTCTCCCGTAGGGGAAAGCAGCGTAATTCTGCTTGCGATGTCCGGTCTTGCTTCAAGCCCCTTAAGGTAGTCCTCGCCGCCTGTCAGCCAGCCCTCTTCCACAAGCACCGCTTCACTCGCAAGCTGATCGTCGAGCTTTTCGCCCATATAATCGTATAGAATGCCTGTCACAAGTCCTGCGCAAATGAGCATGATAATCAGGGAAACGCTGACTACGCCGATAAATATTTTTCTTGTCATACGCTTCTGCCTCCAATTCTATAACCGATGCCGCGTACCGTTTCCACCAGGCTTCCCGCCTCGCCGAGCTTCGTGCGAAGCGTCCGGATATGTACATCGACCGTGCGGTTTTCACCGTCAAATTCATATCCCCAGATTTCCTGCAAAATCTGATCACGCGTCATAACATTTCCTTTGTTCTTTACTAAATAGCATAAAAGCTGAAACTCCTTCAGCGTCAAAACCACATCGTTTCCGTTTACCTGAATGATGTGTTTGGCAGGGTTCAGATACAATGCACCGTTATGATAGTCGCCCGTATCCATCGCCGCCGTCACATCTGCGCGGCGCAGAAGCGCCTTGGCTCTGGCAATCAGCTCCATCGTCCCAAACGGCTTGGTCACATAATCATCCGCACCGCCGTCAAGCCCCAGAACCTTGTCGTACTCCGTGCTCTTAGCAGTCAGCATCATAATCGGCATATCCTTCGTGTCCGGTCGGTTTCTGAGTTTTCTCATAACGCTCAGCCCGTCTTCTTCCGGCAGCATGATGTCCAGAATCGCCATGTTCGGCTTTTCCTTCTCCACCGCCTTCCAAAACGCACTCGGCACATCAAATCCTTCCGTCAAAAGTCCGGAGTTGTTCAGCGCATATGTCACAAAATTTCTGATATTGTCATCATCTTCCAATAAATAGATCATTTAATTTGTCTCCTCCGGGTGCGCCCCCGTCAATCCGTACACAACCCACTCTGCAATATTCGTCGCGTGGTCTCCCACCCTTTCAATATATTTCGCAATCATCAGAATGTCAAGTAAAAACTGACCATCTTCCTTATCTGCTTCGCTCTGCGTAAGACTTTCGATCAAATCTGCTTTAACCCGCTCAAAATAGCTGTCCACCACATCGTCGTCCAAAATTACCTTGCGGGCCTTTTCGGCGTTCTGCTCAACGAACGCGTTGATACTTGAGCTGAGCATCCCTTTTGCAAATTCCGACATATTTTTCAGATGCTGTGCATTCGGAATTTCCCGCTCTGCCATATATTTTACAATCTCGGCAATGTCCGCTGCCTGATCACCGATACGTTCCATATCCGAAATCATTTTCAATGCCGATGAGATAATGCGAAGATCTCTTGCCACCGGCTGCTGCTGGAGCAGAAGCCGCATGCACAGATTTTCGATGTCCCTTTCCAGCTGGTCAATCTGTCTTTCTCTCTCCTCCGCTTTTTCGATGAGAGTCTCGTCCTTATCAAAAATCGCACGGACTGCACAGGTCATTGCGTCCTCGCAAAGTGCACCCATGTTAATCAGTTCCGTATTCAGCTTCTCGAGCTGCTGGTCAAATCTGTTTCTCATATCAACCAAACCTCCCTGTGATGTAATCTTCTGTTCGTTTGTCCTTCGGCAAAGTGAACAGCGTCTCCGTATCGTTAAACTCCACAACTTCTCCGAGCAGGAAAAATGCCGTTTTATCCGAAATTCGGCTTGCCTGCTGCATATTGTGCGTTACCATGATAATCGTATAGTTTTCCTTCAGTTCTTCCGCCAAATCCTCAATTTTTGAGGTTGAAATCGGGTCTAGAGCTGAGGTCGGCTCATCCATCAGCAAAACTTCCGGTTCCACTGCCAGCGCCCTCGCTATGCAAAGTCTCTGCTGCTGACCTCCGGAAAGCCCCAGCGCACTTGTTCTCAGTCTGTCTTTGACTTCATCCCAGATTGCCGCACCACGCAGCGATTTTTCTACGATTTCGTCCAGTGCGACTTTGTTGTGAACGCCGTGTGTGCGTGGTCCGTAAGCGATATTGTCATAAATGCTCATCGGGAAAGGATTCGGTTTCTGGAAAACCATTCCGACTCGTTTTCTGAGCAGATTCACATCCATATCTCCGTAAATATCTTCACCGTCCAGGCGAATGTCTCCCGTAATTTTGCAGCCTTCCACAAGGTCGTTCATCCGGTTCAGCGATTTCAAAAGCGTCGACTTGCCGCAGCCCGAAGGTCCGATAAAAGCTGTAATTTCCTTTTCGGGAATGTCTAAGTCCACATTCTTGAGTGCATGAAAATCACCATAGAACAGATTCATATTGTGTATTGTCATTTTGTCCATATCTTTTTTCCTTCCTTTCCGAGCTCTATCATTTTGCAGTCAATTTTTTCGCAACAACGCCCGATAATGCATTAATTCCGATTACGAGGAAGAGAAGCACTGCCGCAACCGCATATGCCTGCTCTGTATACAGACCCTCTGTAAGCAGCGCATACAGGTGTACCGAAAGCGTGCTTGCTGAAGTGAACAGTCCCTTTGCCACGACCGGGTTGGTTCCCGATGTGAAGATCAGTGCCGCCGATTCTCCGACAATTCTGCCGATTGCAAGAATGATGCCTGCCGCAATTCCCGGAACCGCTGACGGAAGCACAATGTGGAAAACCGTTCTGAGTTTTCCGGCTCCGAGTCCGAAGCTGCCTTCCCTGAAAGAATCCGGAACTGCCATCAGCGCCTCTTCCGTTGTTCTGATAATCAATGGAAGAATCATAATTGCCAATGTGATAACGCCCGCAATCAGCGTGTAGCTCCAGCCCAAAGTGATGACGAAAACGATGAAGCCGAACAGCCCGTATACAATGGACGGAATTCCCGCCAAGGTCTCCGCTGTCACGCGGATCAGCTTTACAAGCTTACTGCCCTTTTTTGCATATTCCACGAGATAGATTGCCGCAAATACGCCGATTGGCACTGCCAAAAGCAAAGTAAGCGCTGTCATAATCAAAGTGTTGATAATCGCCGGTGTCATCGACTGATTTTCGCCGTTGTACTCCCATGCAAAGATGCCCGGAAGGCTCAAATTCGGTACGCCGTGCCAAAGAATATATCCAATCAGAAAAAGCACGACCGCCGCTGTAATAACCGCCGCCAGATTCACCAGCAAAAAGAGAATTAGGGAGAGCGGATGATTTTTATATCTTTTCATTTTTTATCCCCCTTTTTAACCAGAGAGAAGCAAATATTGATAATCAGTATGAACACGAACAGCACTACTGCTGTTGCAATCAGTGCATCTCTGTGCATACCCTTTGCTGCATATCCCATTTCCAGCACGATATTAATTGTCATGGTACGCACGCCCGATGTCAGCGACTCCGGAATGACCGGCTGATTTCCCGCAACCATTACAACCGCCATCGTCTCGCCGATAGCTCTGCCGATTCCGAGAATAATTCCTGCCATGATTCCGGATTTAGCGGCCGGAATCGTCGTGAAAAACACACTTCTTTCGTGAGTCGCTCCGAGTGCGAGTGCTCCTTCATAATAGCTTTCCGGCACCGCACGGATTGCCGCTTCCGAAACGCTGATAATCGTCGGCAATATCATGATTCCAAGCATGATGGATGCCGTAAGTACACCCTTGCCGCTGGTCCCCGTCAGCTGCTGGATAACCGGAACGATAACCATCAGCCCAAAGAATCCGTAAATAATCGACGGGATTCCCGCAAGCAGGTCGATGGCAGGCTTGAGGATTCTATAGACTCCTCTCGGACAGAATTTTGCCATATAAATCGCGCAAAGCAGTCCCACCGGAACGCCGATGATAATAGCGCCCGCCGTCACATAGCAGCTTCCGACAATCATCGGAAGGATTCCAAAATGGTTTTCGAGTGGTTTCCACACCGTCCCCGTCAGGAAGTTCAATACGCCAATTTCTCCGATGGTCGGAAGACCCTCGGAGAATAGGAACCAGCATATAAGCAGGACTGCCAGAATGGATACGGCTGCGGAAAGCAGGAATACGATTTTCATAATTGATTCGGAATACTTTCTCATATCGTGCCCTCCGTCCTTATATTATTATTTCACCTGCGACCAATCTGTTACTTCACCTGTGAAGATTTGTCTGATTTGTTCGCTTGTAAGGTCTTCTACGCTGTTTTCGTTATTTACCACAACTGCGATTCCGTCCATAGCGATTGTTGTACCTTCAATGCCTTCTGCTGTTTCTTCCGGCTTCAGATCTCTTGAGGACATTCCGATGTCGCATGCGCCTTCGATTGTGCTTGTGATGCCTGCGCCGGAACCGGTCTGCTGGATTTCAAGAGTTACATCGTTGTAGATTGCCTTGTAAGCGTCTGCAAGCTTCTGCATAACCGGTGATACGGAAGTGGAACCTGCTAAAACGATTTTGCCTTTGATTCCCTTCTGAGTTTCATATTCCGCCGCATTGTCGTCGATTGTGATGTAGCCTTCTTCAGCGATGATGTCCTGACCCTGTTTGCTGAGGATGAACTTGATGAAATCCTTAGAAACATCTGTAAGCTTGTCGTTTGTAACGACCAAGAACGGTCTGGATACTGCATAGCTTCCGCCTTTGATGTTTTCTACTGTAGCGTCTACGCCGTCAACCTTTACAGCCTTTACTGTGTCGTTCAGCGAACCAAGGGATACATAACCGATGGAATTCTTGTTTCCTGCAACGGTTGTCAAAACAACGGATGTGCTCTGGGAGATTTCTGCGGAAGTTGTCGTATTGTCAACATCGTCTACCATAATTCCCATCAGCTCGGTGAACGCGCCTCTTGTACCGGAACCATCTTCTCTGGAAATAACCGTAATCGGCGCTCCGTCTGCTTCACCGTTTGAATTCTTGCTGCCGCAGCCTGTGAATACTGCTGCTGCCATTACTACGCAAAGTGTTAATGCTAAAATCTTTTTCATTTTCATTTCCTCCATTTTTCGCAAAGCTTTCCTTTTCGAAGCTTTTGTATACTATATTTTCCTTTTTACGGTTTTAGTATACGGCGGCAATGTTAAGTCTGAAATCGCATTTGCGTTAAAAGTAGGTAAAACCTCCGGCGGCGTGCCCCGGCGCGCCATATGCGTGCGGGCAAAAAAAAGAACACCGGGCTCGGTGCCTGATGTTCCTTCGTATTTTTATTCATTTTATGTATCGTTTTGCTGTGCGGCTACGCCTCTACCATAACCTCTTTAATCGCAGCCATCAGTTCGTCGTAAGTTTCGACTGCCTTTACATCGGGGTTGTCCTTCTTGATCTGGTCTGTCGTTCTGAAGAGGAATCCCGCTTTGCTCGCCTTAATCATGCCGAGGTCATTGTAGCTGTCACCGCTGGCAATCGTCTCGAAGCCGATGGACTGCAGACCCTTAACTGTGCTGTATTTGGAGTTTTCGATACGCATCTTGTAATCTGCAATTTCGCCGTTCTCGCCGATGACAAGCGTGTTGCAGAAAATTGTCGGCAGACCGAGCTTTTCCATCAAAGGTTTTGCGAACTGCTCAAAGGTGTCACTGACAATGACAACCTGCGTCATGTCGCGAAGCTGGTCTAAAAATTTCTTTGCTCCCGGAAGCGGGTCAAGCGTTGCGATGGTTTTCTGAATTTCCGCAAGTCCAAGACCATGTTCTTTCAGAATATCAAGGCGATACTTCATCAGTTTATCGTAATCCGGCTCGTCGCGCGTCGTTTTCTTCAGTTCCGGGATGCCTGCTGCCTCCGCGAATTCTATCCAAATCTCAGGCACCAAAACGCCTTCTAAATCCAAACATACTACATACATTTTATTTATGCCTCCTCCGATTGTTCTAAAAACTATTCTATTATTTTACCGCAGGCAAGATATGAATGCAAGCATTTTTATTGCATTAGCACAGTGAAGCATCATAAAAACAAAAAGGTGGAACGCCGCTCAGCAGTCCCACCTGTATTTTTTCATATCCACGCAGCCGTTTTCGCGGAATTCCACGCCTTCCGCTTCGAGAAGTCTCCGCTGCTCCTGCCAGCCCGGTGCGGTCCGCCCCGCGTGGTTTACCACGCGGTGGCAGGGATAGTCTCCGTAAAACTCCGCCATGCTGAGAACTTTTCCGACCAGCCGTGAGTTCTTTTCTCGGCCGATAAGCGCCGCAATCTGCCCGTAAGAGGCGACTTTGCCCTCCGGTATTTCCTCCACGACCGCCAGGATTTCATATATCAGATTTTCATCTAATGTTTTCTTCATATTTTAAAAGAATTTATCATAGATGCCGAATGCAAAGATGAACAATACGATTGCCGGCAGTCCGTAAGTCAGATAGCCGCGCATCCAGTCGTGCATTTTCAGGCCGCGGCCCGTATTGACCTCTTCCTTGTAATTCTTCCAGCCCCAGCCGTGGCGGCTTACGCAGAAAAGCAGGTAAACCAGCGAGCCGAGTGGAAGGAAGATATTGCTTACGAGGAAGTCTTCCAGATCCAGAACCGCTCCGCCGAAGATTGCAAAGCCGTCCCATGCCCATACATTATATCCGAGCACGCAAGGAACGGAAAGCAGTGTAATCAGCACGAAGTTCACTGCCGATGACTTCTTTCTCGAGCAGCCGGTCAGCTCCATGCCGCAGCAGATAATATTTTCAAATACCGCAAGCACCGTTGAAAGCGCCGCAAACGCCATGAACAGGAAGAAAAGGCTTCCCCACAAACGTCCCATATTCATATTCGCAAAGATATTCGGCAGCGTAATGAAAATCAGGCTCGGTCCGGAGGTCTGATCCACTCCGTATGTAAAGCAGGCCGGGAAAATAATCAGTCCCGCCGTAAACGCTACGAAAGTATCGAGGGTCACAACCCGCACAGACTCTCCCAGAAGGGAATGTGTCTTGCCGATATAGCTTCCGAAAATCGCCATCGCGCCGATACCCAGGCTCAGGGTAAAGAATGCCTGATTCATCGCTCCCACAAGAGTATTGATTACGCCGACGTCTTTCATTCTCGCAAAATCCGGAACCAGATAGAACTTCAGTCCCTCTGCCGCTCCCGGCATAAACAGGCTGTTAATTGCCAAAATAACCATAATTGCAAGCAATGCGATCATCATTACCTTCGTAACCTTTTCGAGGCCGTTTTGAAGGCCTCTGGCACAGACAAAGATGCAGAGCGCAACCACCAGCACCATCCAGAACATCATGATGCCCGGGCTTGCAAGCATTTCGCCGAACGCTCCCGTGATTTCATCCGAAGTCTGGCCGTCGAATTTTCCTGCAGCGGTCAGATAGAAATAGTGCAGCATCCAGCCCGCTACCGTCGTATAGAACATCATCAAAAGGTAGCAGCCTACCAAGGTCAGATAGCCGTGGACATGCCATTTCTGTCCCGGTTTTTCAAGCGCCTGATAAGCTCTTACCGGGCTTTTGCCGCTGGCACGGCCGACCGCAAATTCCATCGTCATAATCGGAAGTCCTAAAATAATCAGGAACAGTACATAAAAGAGCACGAAAGCTCCGCCGCCGCCCTGCCCCGCCATATACGGGAATTTCCATACATTTCCGATTCCGATTGCACATCCCGCAGAAAGCAGGATAAATCCTAATCTTGATTTTAAATTTTCTCTTTCCATAATCTGTCTTCTCCTAAATGCATATAACGATGTTATTATAGCACTCTTCACAGACTATTTCCAGCTAAATGTTACCATTCCGTAAATATAAATGAAGAGAATTGCACATGGAAGGAAATATTTGAAAATCGGCTTCATCCAAGGCTTCACTTTCAGTCCGTGTCCTTCGTTTGCTTCCTTCATGAAATTGTCCCAGCC